>JBJTOW010000615.1:0-18611 GCA_046074805.1 Planctomycetota bacterium
GAACTGGGAGTAAGCCAGCATTGGAAGCGGCGGCCGTTTCGCCCACCGGCTCACAACTGGCCGGTCGGTCCATACATCATACCGGCGGTCGCGGATTGCTTGCAGGATGGCTTCGCCGCCACCCAGAAACAACGCCAGGTCGCTCCGCAACCAGGCTGGTCCCGTCGCCAGCAACGGTCGGCCGGAATGCAACAACTCAGCGGCCAGTTCCACCGCGTCGCGAACGACCGGCGCTAACTTCGCAAAGTGACCAGCCGCGAAATCGAATTCGTCGCAGCCCCGCAGTCGCCATGCCTCACGCGGAAGGTAAATCCTTCCCCGTTGCCAATCGCCGCGGACATCCTGGCAGAAATTCGCGATCTGTAGACCGGCGCAGATCGCGTCCGACCACTCCCCCAGTTCCGGTTCACGACGATCGTCGACACCAGCCAATCGCAACATCAAGCGCCCCACGGGGGCCGCCGAATGTCGGCAGTACATCAGCAGTTCGTCCCAGGTGTCATATTGGGATTGCGTTTGATCCTGTCGAAACGCCGTTAGCAACGCCAGAAACGGAGCCGCTTCCAGATCGAACCGCTCGCGCGTCGCACGCAACGCGACGAAAACAGGATGCGGACAATCCGCGTTGTCCGCGCCGCCCATTGTCGTCGGCGAATTCCAACAGGCGATCAACTGCGTTTGCCACCAGTCGAGCGCCGCTAGCCGCTCATCGGCGCCACCGGGAAGCTCGTCGGCCAAATCGTCCGCCCAGCGGCAGAAGGCGTAGATGTCGGCGATCGGCTGGCGCAGCGTAGCGGGCGTCAGCCAACCGGCGACGGTAAAGTTTTCGTAGTGCTTGCGAGCTAAATCGCGGCAATAGGCTCGGGACGCTTCGAGCGACCAGTAGCCACCCAAGGTGGTCGCCGGATTAAGGGCGTCGGAGGATTTTTTGCCGTCGGCATCGGGCAAGCTTAGTGGCCAGCACAACTTTTCCAGAAATCCGCGGGACAAACGCGGGGCCGCTGGGTAGGGGTAGGAGGAAAAGGAGTGGTCGAGAGCCATGGCGTCGGCCACGGTGCAGGCAATTCCATGGTCTGGCCGACGGTCCACCGGTTCGCCCTCTCGCCGTTCCGGGCTGGCTTCGCCTACGATGTCTTCCACAGCCAGAGGGGGCCTCTATGAAAATTGTGTTGGCAAGTCCGCGTGGTTTTTGCGCGGGGGTGAACATGGCGATCGAAAGCCTGGATCTCGCGCTTCAGGCGTTCGGGGCACCGGTGTTCGTCTACCACGAAATCGTCCACAACCGCTACGTGGTCGAAACGTTTCGCGACCGCGGAGCCGTGTTCGTCGATGCCTTGGACGAGGTGCCGATGGGCGGCAACCTGTTGTTTTCCGCGCATGGGGTTTCGCCGGAAATCCGCCGGATCGCCCGCGAAAGGAAACTCTACGCCATCGACGCCACTTGTCCGTTGGTCACAAAAGTGCATCTGGAGGCGGTGCGGTTCGCCAAGGAAGGTTACACCATCTTGTTGGTCGGCCACGATGGGCACGACGAGGTCGTGGGCACCATGGGTGAAGCGCCCGAGGCGATGCGGCTGGTCGAGAGCACCGACGATGTCGATCGACTCGAGTTTCACGCCGACGCGAAACTGGCGTACCTCACCCAAACCACGCTGTCCGTGGACGACGCGAACCGGATCATCGAGCGGCTTAAGTCGCGGTTTCCCCAAGTCGTCGGCCCACCCAAGGAAGACATTTGCTACGCGACCCAAAACCGCCAGGAGGCGGTTCGAGTGCTCGCCGCCGATGCCGATCTGGTGCTCGTGATTGGCAGCCAAAACAGCTCGAACAGCCAGCGACTGCGGGAACTCGCCAGCGAACGTGGCATACCGGCCTATCTGGTGGATGGCGTCGCCGACCTGCGGCTCGAGTGGTTCCACAATGTGGCGACCGTGGTTGTCACGGCGGGCGCGAGCGCCCCGGAGTCGGTGGTGCAGGACTGCGTCCATTTTCTCCAGCAGCGGTTTGGCGCCACGGTCGAGTCGCGTTCGCTACGTGAAGAAAGCGTCTACTTTCCCTTGCCGCGCGAGCTGCGCGGTAAACTGCCTGGCCTGGACCGAGTCGCCAGCGACGACGCGGCCGCGAAGGCGATCGATTAGTCCGTCGCTATCATCACGATTTTTCCCGGAGGCCAACGATGCGTGGAAAACCACTGGACGAAACGCGGAACGCGGACGTGAATCAACAACGGCAGGGCGAACAGGGCGCCGACGAAGTCGCGCGGCGCGACTTCTTGCGTCGCGCGGGCATCGGCCTAGCGGCCGTGGCCGCCTCGTCCGCTATCGAGGGACCAGCGTGGTTCGGTCCGCGAACCCCAGGTTCCGGACTCTTCGGTGGCCACAAGACAGCGGCGGCGAATGACGAAACGAAGCCGACGGCGACGTCCGATGCGAACAAAGCCTCCGGAACGTCCTCGAATCCGGAATCGCTCGTCAAGGTCCTCTACGACTCGCTGTCCGAAACGCAGCGGAAAGAAGTCTGTTTCGCTTGGGATCACCAAGATCCGCAACGCGGACTGCTCCGCACCCGGATTTCCAACAATTGGCACATCACCAAACCGGTCATCAACAGCGATTTTTTCACGAGCGATCAGCAGAAGCTGGTGCGGAGTATCTTCGAGGGGCTGATACAGCCCGAGTGGCACGCGCGGATCGACAAGCAGCTCAAGGACGACGCGGGCGGCTTCGGGAAGTCGCAGAACTTCGCGATCTTCGGCGAGCCGGGTTCGAAGCAGTTCGAGTTTGTCATGACCGGTCGCCACATGACGCTGCGGTGCGATGGCAACTCGACCGGCCACATGGCGTTTGGCGGTCCGATTTTTTACGGACACGCCGCCAGTGGCTTCAACGAAAAGCCGGGCCACCCGAACAACGTCTTCTGGCCGCAAGCGCTCGCGGCGAATGAGGTCTACACCATGCTCGATGGCGCTCAGCGGAAGAAGGCCGAGGTGTCGAAGACGCCCGCCGAGTCCTCCGTTGCGTTCCAAGGGGCCCAAGGCAAGTTCGCGGGAATCCCTGTCGCGGAACTGTCGGCCGATCAACGCGAGCTTGTGCAAAAGGTGTTGCGGACGCTGATCGAACCGTACCGCCAAAGCGATCGCGACGAAGTGCTCGCCGCGCTCAAGACCCAAGGTGGACTCGACAAGTGCTCGCTGGCGTTCTTCACCGACGAGGATCTCGGCGGCGATCGCGTTTGGGACAATTGGCGGCTCGAAGGGCCGTCGTTCGTGTGGAACTTCCGCGGTGTGCCCCATGTCCATGTGTGGGTGAATATCGCCGACGATCCATCCGTGCGGCTCAACGCTTAGTCGAAGGCTGATGAAAACGGTGAACGCCATGGCGACGCGCCCGTCTCAATTCAAGGGAACGACGGCGCCGTCGCCGCGCGGCGTGGATCGTCGAGCCGCGTTGGCGGGAATGTCGCTCGCTGGCCTTTCACTAGCCGACATCTCGCTCGCCGGTTTGGTAGGAGGGGCCGCAATGAGTGGACTGGGCGAAGCGGCTCCCTGCTCCGCCGCCGACTCTCAGCCAAAGGCGGCCGAGTCTCCGCGGGCGATGGTGGCGACCGTGAACCCGCTCGCGACCGAAGCGGGCTTGGCGGCGATCCGAGCGGGTGGCAACGCTGTCGACGCCGCCATCGCCGCTGCCGTGACCTTGGGCGTGGTCGACGGACACAACTCGGGGTTGGGAGGCGGCACGCTGTTGCTGATTCGCACGCCCGATGGGTCGTTCCACGCCTTGGATGGACGGGAGATGGCCCCGGCCCGAGCGCACCGCGACATGTACCTGCGCAAGGGCCAACTGGATGCGGAAGCCAGCCAAACAGGACCGCTAGCCGTCGCCGTGCCCGGGGCGCTCGCCGCCTACGCGGAAGCGCTCGAACGGTTCGGCGCGCGGAAGCTGGCCGATGTTCTGGAACCGGCTGCCGCGTTGGCCGAAAACGGCTTTCCGCTCGACCGCGTCTACGCCGCGAAGCTCGCCGCGAACGCCGCTAAAATCGCGCTGTTCGCCGGCTCGAAAGCCGTCTTATTGCGGCCCGACGGACAGCCCTACGCCGTCGGCGAGACGCTCCGCCAAAGCGACTTGGCCCGAACCTACCGAGCGATCGCCGCCGAAGGATGTGACTGGTTCTATCGCGGGCCGTTCGCGCGGGATGTTGGGAAGTGGATGGCCGAAAACGGCGGGGTGCTGGCCACCAGCGACTTTGGGGCCTATCGATTGCGTCGGCGGCAGCCGCTCGCCACCACCTATCGCGGCCATGGGATCATCGGGTTTCCACCGCCCAGCTCTGGCGGCGTGCATATCGCGCAGATGCTGGCGATGCTGGAACCTTTCGCGCTGGCCGAGACCTATCGCCGCGATCCGGCCGAATGGACGCATGTGGTGGCGGAAGCGATGAAACGCGCTTTCGCCGACCGGGCCTACTGGCTGGGCGATCCCGATTTCGCTCGCGTGCCACGGGGCTTAATCGATAAGGCGTACGCGGTGTCGCTGGGGCGGTCGATCGATCCGTCTCGGGCAACGCGGGTCGCCGGCCATGGCACTCCGCCCCGAGCCGACGAGGATGTCTTCGAGAAGCATACGACGCACGTGGCGACCGCCGACGCGTCGGGCTACTGGGTCGCCCTCACAACAACTGTCAACACAACGTTCGGTTCGAAAGTGATCGTGCCGGGCACGGGAGTTGTGTTGAACAACGAAATGGACGATTTCTCGGCGCAACCGGGCGAGCCCAACGCCTTCGGATTGGTCGGAGCGGAAGCGAACGCGATCGGGCCCGGCAAGCGGCCGCTGTCCAGTATGAGTCCGACGATGGTGCTGCGGGACAATCGACCGGTGATGACGGTCGGCGCCGCGGGCGGTCCGACGATCATTTCCCAAGTCCTGATCGCGTTATTGCGGCGACTCGATTTGGACTTGCCGCTGATCGAATGCCTGGGAGGCCCAAGGTTCCATCACCAATGGGCTCCCGACGAGCTGAGGATCGAACGGAACATGCCCCGGGCGGTTCAAGACGCCCTACGCAAGCGGGGCCATGAGCTGAAACTGGTGGACGGAATGGGCGTCAGCCAGGCTATCGTTTGGGACGCCGATCGCGGCGTGTTCCAAGGCGTCAGCGACCCACGCGTCCCGGGCTTGGCCGGCGGTCCGTAGTCGTTCGAGCCAGCGGGCCCGACGGCTGGAGCACGCCGCTCCAGCCGCCTTGCCGACCGTCTACGATTCCTCGCTGTCGCGATCTGGCGACCAGTCTTTCAACGGTTCGAACGTTTCGCGCCCCGCATCCGCGAGATCGTCGCCAAGTTCTCCGTCTAGCTGGCCATCGAGTTCAACCTCAGAGTCTTCATCCGCAAGGTCCTCATCGGCCCTGTCGGATTTCGCTCTCGGCACACCTTCATCACCACCAGTCCCGTTCGAATCTCCCCGAGGTGTCTTCGAGGAGGACTCGTCGGAGTCATTCTCGGAATCGGCCGACCCTGTCGACGATCCTTCCAGGATATCCCGAAGCGTCTCGTCGACCGACGTTGTCGCCGGCGTCTCGACACAGCGGATGGCATCCTCGGGCGTTTCGTTTCCGTAGATGATCGACAGGTAAGCCGGCGTGTACTTGTCAACCATCGCCAACGCGGTCCCCACCAGCCGTCCGATCACATGGTCCGGCAAGAAAGTTTCGCCCAGGTCGTCCGGCACAAGGATGTGAGCCGCCTGGTACAGCAGTTCGCCGTCGGACATATCGAGTTCGAACTTGCCGACCTTCATCCCGAAGTTGGCGCGCGATACGGCTTCGGCGATCGCGGACCGCGACCCTGGAGTCGCTCGAATCGGGATGTAGGCGAAGACCTGCAGCAGCGAGTCGTCGTCGTCGACGCGGGCCATCAAGCGGAAGGCGCCAACTTCGCCCCGAAAGTCGGCCATGACGGTCTGACGATCGTCATGGGCGGTGTAACGCAGTTCCCGATCCGCAAAGTGGCGAACGAGCTTTTCGTAGGCAGTGGCCATGGCGCGAATCCTCCAGGAGAGAAGTGGCAGTCCCGAGTAGTAGACGCCACAACCCGTCGCCAGGTTCGCGCGAACCGGAACGCATGACGCGTCCGGTTCACGACCAGCCCCCTTCCAACCGCGGAACGGCCGTCACGACGTTCGCTTCGCTCCGACCAGACCGCCGCCAGCCTACAGTCCTTCAACCTTGAAACCTTCGCGGTACTCGCGTTGGATCAGGCGATTGGCGTCGGCCAGGTTGGTCACTTGGAGCTTCGTCGCATCCCATTCCAGTTTGGTGTCAGGGAATCGGTTCGCCACTACGCCCAATAATAGAGCTTCGGTCAAGGGGCCCGCGTAGCTGAAGCTGGCGCTGGTCTTGGCTTCCCCCAGGCACGCATTGACCCACTCGTGGTAGTGATTGCCGTCCCCGACGTCCGGCCGCTTGTAATCGCGGAACTTCTCTTCTGGAAACAACTTCGCTTCGGAAACGTGCGGCAGTAACAAATGCCCGCCTTCGCCCACGAACAACGCCCCTTGGCCGGGCAGTTGGATGCCCGGCGGCAACTTCAGTTCCTCGCTCTTGGGCGGCGCGAAACCGCCATCAAACCACGTCCAGATCAGCGATTCGGTCGTGTACGGAGTCTGTGGGAATTCATATTCGACGATGTTCTTTTCCGGGTGGCCGACGCCGGTCGGCTTGCGACAGGTCGTCTTCGCCCACTTGGGGAAAGTGAGGGCCAGTGCGGCGTAGGGCGTGTCGAAAATGTGAACACCCATATCGCCGAGTGTCCCGGTGCCGAAATCGACAAGCTTGCGCCAATTGCCCGGATGATAGGCGCCCGGCGTGAACGGCCGTTGAGTGGCGGTGCCCAGCCACAGATTCCAGTCCAGATTAGCGGGCGGCTCGGCGGTGGCGGTGAACGGCCCGCCGTCGTAGCCCCAATTCTTATTCGACCACGCGTAGACCCGGCTAACCTTGCCGATGACGCCGTCCTGAATCATCCGCACCGCACGCCGATAAACCCCGCTCGAATGCACCTGAATTCCCATTTGGGTCGTCAGTTTCTTCGCCTCGGCGACTGTCCGCAGCTTCCGCGCCTCGAACACTTCGTGCGTAAGCGGCTTCTGGCAATACACCGGCTTGTTGTGGTTCAACGCGGTCATCGCGGCCGGGGCGTGCGTGTGGTCCGGTGTCGACACAACCACGGCGTCGATCGAGTCGCCCAGTTGGCTTAGCATTTCCCGGAAGTCGCGGAACTTCTTGGCGTTCGGGTGCCGCGAGCCGGCTCCGTTCAACGTCCCCAAATCGACATCGCACATGGCGGCGACTTCCACCTTGGGGTGCGACGCGATCGACGCCAGATCCGCCCCGCCCATGCCACCTACGCCGATGTGCGCCGTCCGCAATTTGCCGTTCGGGCTGGCGGCGGTCACAGCTTGGGGCAGCAGCGAGGCGGCGGAGATGGCCAAACCGGTCTGCAGGAAATGACGGCGAGTGGGTTGATGGGGCAAAACCGGAAAGCGGGAAAGATGGGACATTCAAGTGCTCCTCGGAAAGATGACCTCGCGACCACGCGGGGCGACAGTGTAACACAGCCGCCGACGCCTCGGTTCCCGCCCCCTTCTTCGACCAACCCGATCGCTCCCACTGGAGAACTGTGGGGCCATCCGCCGATACCTGACGATCAAGGCGGTAAACTCGACGCAACCCCTACAGGCCGAACTATGGTTTCTCCGCTGAGACTCTGTCTGGTGCTTCACGACCACCAGCCGATTGGCAATTTCGAGAGCGTGTTCGAACAGGCGTACCAGGACAGTTACCTGCCGCTGCTGAACGTATTCGAGCAATACCCGAGCGAATTGCGGTTGTCGCTGCACACCAGCGGCCCGTTGATGGAATGGCTCGACGAACACCACGGCGACTACCTGGACCGCGTGGCGCGGCTGGTCGCGGCTGGCCGGATTGAAATCCTGGGCGGACCGTTTTACGAGCCGATCCTGACGATGATTCCCTCGCGGGACCGGATCGGTCAAATTCGTGAATACACCGATTGGCTGACGTCGCGGCTCGGGGCCCGCGTCCAGGGCATGTGGATGCCCGAACGCGTATGGGAACAGTCGCTTACCGCGAACCTGGTGGCGGCCGGCATGCGTTACACCGTGCTCGACGATTTCCATTTCCGCAACGCGGGACTCGCCGACGACGAGCTCGATGGCTACTACCTCAGCGAAGACGACGGTCGACTGCTGAGCATTTTTCCGGGCAGTGAACAGATGCGGTATCTGCTGCCGTTCGCGCCGCCCGAGAAAACAATCGAGTACTTGCGATCGATCGCCGAGCGGCGTCCGGATGCGATCGTGGTGTTTGGCGACGACGGCGAAAAATTTGGATCGTGGCCGGAAACCAAACGGCATGTTTACGAGGATGGCTGGCTCTACCGTTTCTTCGACGCGCTCCTGGCGAATCAAAGCTGGCTGCGGACGACGACGTTGGCCGAGGCAGTGGACAACGTGGCTCCCCGCGGCAAGGTTTACCTGCCGGATGGCAGCTATCGCGAAATGACCGAGTGTGCGCTGCCGGTGGAACGACAACACGAATACGCCGAGATGGTTCAATCGCTGCGGTCGGACGCGCGGTGGCCACAGCTGCAACGGTTCGTGCGCGGCGGCTTCTGGCGGAACTTCAAAGTGAAGTATCCTGAGGCCGACGAGATGTACACGCGCATGATGATGGTCAGCCAACGGCTTGCGGACGCCGAGGCCTCCGGGACCGATCCGGCGTCGCTGCACGAGGCCCGCCGCACGCTCTACCGAGCCCAGTGCAACTGCGGCTACTGGCATGGCGCGTTCGGCGGGATCTATCTGCCACATTTGCGGAACGCCGTCTATCAGCAGCTTATCGCCGCCGACAACCTCCTCGACGCGGCGCTCGGCCTCGCCGAACCGCGAGTCGCGATCGAGGACGCCGACTTCAACCTGGACGCGCGCCGCGAAGTGAAACTGTCGAACGACAAACTGGTGTGCCTCGTCGCGCCGGCGGCGGGTGGACAGTTGTACGAGCTGGATGTGCGATCGATATGCCACAACTTGGCGGCCTCCTTGACGCGTCGTCCCGAGGTTTATCATCGCCAAGTTCAACAGGGAGCCGACAGTCAAGCGCCCGGTGTCGCCGCGATCCACGATCGCGTCATCTTTAAACAAGCGGGGCTCGACCGCCGACTCCAATACGACCGCTCGCCCCGCAAAAGCTTGATCGACCACTTCTTCGAACCGCAGGCGACGCTCGACGATGTCGCCGGTTCACGGGCCGAAGAGCTGGGCGATTTCGCAACCGGTGTGTACGAAGCCAAGCTGCGGCGCGGCGATGGCAAAGTGCAAACGCTGTTGAGCCGCATGGGCACGGTTCGCGGTTCGGCTGGCCCGTTGCCACTGCGGATCACGAAAGCCGTTTCGTTGGAACGCGGCTCCGCGACGCTCGACATCGCCTATCTGCTGGACGGCTTGCCCACCGGCCAGGAACTGTTGTTCGGCGTCGAATTCAATTTCGCGGGACTCCCGGCGGGTCTGGACAATCGCTACTACCACACGGCGAATGGCGTGCGTTTAGGCCACCTCGGCAGCCGATTGGAACTACCCGAGGCCCGCGACTTGACGGCGCGCGACGAATGGCTGGGAATTGATGTCTGCTGGGAGGCAGACCGCGCGACGCGAGTGTGGGCGTTTCCCGTCGAGTCTGTCAGCCAGTCTGAGGGCGGCTTCGAGTTGGTGCACCAGTCGATCGCGATCATTCCCCACTGGCGCGTTCGCGGCGACGCTCGCGGCCAATGGAGCGTTACCATGCGTTTGACTGCCGATACCTGCATCGCTGATAAACGCACCGCCGATAAGAGTGCCGCTGAGAAGCCCGTCGCCAATACTCAAACGGTCCGCGCGGCGTGATTCCATAAGCACCGGATTCGGCTTGATCCGCTGCACGCGACGAATCAGCATGGCGACGGAGGTTTTTTGATGAGTGCAATGGATCCACGAATCCACACGGCGATCGGCTTTCACCGCGCGGGGCAATTGGACGAGGCGGCCGCGATCTACGCCGCCATCTTGGCGGAGAATTCCGCCGATGGAGCGGCGCTGCATCTGCTGGGAGTGATCGCTCACCAAAAGGGCGACCATGAGCGGGCCCGCCAATTGATCGAGTCGGCGTTGGCGTTCTATCCCAACGACGCGGGCATGCTGAGCAACTTGGGATTAGTCCGCCAAGCTTTGGGCGATAACGACGGCGCGATGCAGGCGTTCCAAGCTTCGGTATTGATCCGACCGCAGAACTCAGCGGCTTGGTTCAACTTGGGCAATCTGATGACCGCCGCTGGCCGCCTCGACGAATCGATCGAAGCGTATCAGCAGACGCTGCTCGTCGACCCCAACCATGCGGAAGCGCGCAATAATCTCGGCGTTGCGTTGCTGACCAAAGGGGATGTGACGGCCGCGACCGAATGTTATCGCCGCGCGGTGGCCGTGAGGCCGGACTACGCGAACGCGTTGAGCAATCTCGGCTACGTGCTAGCCGTCCAGAACCAGCTCGATGAGGCGATCGAAGCGTGCCGTAAAGCGATCGCGCTCGATCCGCTGGCGGCTGGGGCCTACAACAATCTCGGAACCGCCTTCAAGCTGCGGGGCGATGTCGACAACGCCGAGCGCTGTTTCCGCCGATCGCTGGAGATCAATCCGCACGCCCAAGAGACGCGAAACAACCTTGGGGTGTTGTTGTTCGGGCAAGGCAAGTATCAAGAGGCGATCGATAGCCAGCTGGCGGTCGTCCGCGAATTCCCCGAGTACGCTCAAGGTTGGAGCAATCTTTGCGAGTTCCTGCGGATAGAGGGGCGATTGGACGAGGCGTTGGCCGCTGGCCGGCGCGCGATCGCGTTAAGTCCCAATTCGGCGGAAGCCCAACTGAACCTGGGCGTCGCCCTGCATCTGACAGCGGACTTCAACGCCGCCGAGCAGTGCTTCCGCCGTTCGGTCGCGCTCAAGCCGGATTTCGCCGACTCGCACTGGAATCTTTCGCTTTTACTGTTGCTGCGGGGCGATTACGCGGAAGGTTGGACCCATTACGAATGGCGATGGCGCGGCAAAAAACTGCCGGACGACCATATCAAGGGCCCGCGCTGGGATGGAAGCTCGCTCGCTGGCAAGACGATCGTCCTGCACACGGAACAGGGTGCCGGCGATTCCATCCAGTTCATCCGGTACGCCAACATTCTTAAACGCCAAGGGGCTCGTGTGATCGTTGAAGGCCCGGCCGGATTGCAACCGTTGCTGCGTAGCGCTCCAGGCGTCGACGATTGGGCCGTTCGCGGCCAGCCGTTGCCGCCCCATGATTGCCAATCGCCGTTCATCAGCGTGGCTGGCATCCTCGGCACCCGACTGGAAACCGTACCCGGCGAAACGCCCTATCTACGGGCCGAGCCGGAACGGATGGAGAAGTGGCGTCCACGAATCGAACAACTGCGGCAATCGCTGACCGACCGACTGTCGCCCGATCTGCCGGATCGTCCACAGTCCGGTCCACAGTCCGGTCCACAGTCCGGTCTACAGTCTGGTCTACCGACCGAGCTACCGCCGGCGCCGGAATCGCGAACTTCCACCAACGCACGGCCGCTATTGGTCGGCATTCATTGGCAGGGGAATCCCAAATTCGCCTTCGATCGCGACCGCTCCATGCCGCTCGCCTGCTTTCGGCCGCTGGCCGCCGTGCCCGGCGTGGTACTGGTGAGTTTACAGAAGGGGGATGGAACGGCACAAATCGCCGCATTGCGGGCCGGGCCTGAGGACAGTCGGTTTGAGGTTGTCGATTGGTCGGCCGAGTTGGACAACGATGGCGCGGCGTTCGCCGATACGGCCGCCATCATGGAGCAACTCGATCTGATCGTCACCTCGGACACATCGATCGCGCATCTCGCAGGCGCGTTGCATCGTCCGACTTGGGTGCCGCTCTCGCATGTGCCTGACTGGCGGTGGGGGTTAACCGGCGAATCGACGCCCTGGTATCCCTCGATGCGGCTCTTTCGGCAACCGTCCCGCGGTGATTGGACTTCGGTGTTCGCCGCTATGGCCAAGTCTTTGCGATCGCATCGCGAAGGCGGAGATTAACGCGGACTTCCAATGCCAAGCCGTTGGCGGTCGTCGGTCAGAGCGCGCGGAGCGTAGCCGCCGCTTGTTCGGGCGCGACGGGGTTGATGTAGTCGCCGCCACCCCATTCAAAGCCGGCTTGCTGGGTGATCCGGGGCATTAACTCCAAATGCCAGTGGAAACCGCCTTCGATCGGCCGCCTGCCGCGGCCCGCGAACGGAGCCGTGTGAAGCCAAAAATTGTAGCCGGATCCGCCTGGCAAGCGTTCGATCCGCCCCGCCACCTCTTGCAATAACGGCCCTAGCTCCCGCAACAAACTGTCGGGTTGCTCGTCGAACGCCGACAAATGCGTCTTGGGCATGATCCACGTTTCGTAGGCGAACCGGCTCGCGTACGGACACCAAGCGGCAAAGTGAGCCGATTCGGCCACCAGTCGCCGTCCGTCGCGGATTTCGTGTTCCAACAAGTCGCACAACAGGCAACGGCCGCACCGCTTCCGCCAGCGGCGAAGGTAGCGAATCTCCGTCGCCACGGTCGCCGGCACCCAGCGGGTCGCCATGATCTGGCTATGGACATGTTCCAGCGAAGCGCCGGCGTCGGCCCCGCAGTTGCGAAACACCAGCGAATAGAGCAACCGCAGATCGACGCGGTGAGCGGCGATCCGGTCACGATACGCCTGCAACGTGAATTCGACTTGCCGATCGTCCAGTTCGGAGAAACGCGTCACGTGGCGAGGCGACTCGATCACCACTTCATGCTGGCCGAAAAAAAGCGGAATGGTCGAGAGCCGTGTCGCGGACGGATCAAACGCGTCCAGTGGACTGAGCGGGCTGAGCGCGGGGAATTTGTTCGGGATCACCCGGACTTGCCAGGGACCATCGGTCGGACGGGACGTTAGCGAGTCCGGTGTGTCGACCTCATTGCCAGCGCAAAACGGACAACGGTTCGGCATGCGCACGGCGGCGGCCGACCGAAAGTCGCAGGGACGCGCGACGCGTTCACAGGGAATGAGCACGCGACCATCCGCGAGCGGCAATTGGCGTACGTCGATCATGGCCAGGTTAGCTCGCCGGAGGCGCCGCGTGCCGCTTCCGTTCCACCGCTTGCTCGTACATCGTCTGGTATTGGCGAGCGCTGTGGCTCCATGACCAGTCCTGCGCCATGCCGGTGGCGACAATTTGCTCCCAGTCGCCACGTTGAAACCGGTAGCAATGAACCGCTCGACGCAGCGTGGCGTCGAGGGCGTCGGCGTCGTAGGGATCGAAATGAAAGCCGGTCGCGATCCCGGCCGCTAGGTTGGCCGCCGTGGCGTCCGACACCGTGTCCGACAAACCGCCCGTGTTGCGAACCACCGGGACCGCTCCGTATTTCAGGCTGTACAGCTGGTTCAAACCACACGGCTCGTAGCGGCTGGGCATCGCGAATAGGTCACTGCCCGCCTCGATCCGGTGCGCCAACCCTTCGTGGAATGCCAGTCGGACCGAGAGCTTGCCGGGAAATTGGGCCGCTAAATCGCCCAAGAGCGAGTGGTATTCGGGCTGGCCTGTGCCGAGCACAACCCACTGGGCGTACTCGTGCGGCAGCCACCGGCGCATCGTTTGGGCGACCAAATCCCAGCCCTTTTGATCGGCTAACCGGCCAACCAGGCCGATGAGCGGCACAAACGGGTCGACCGTCAGCCCCATCTCGGTTTGCAACGCCGCTTTGCACTCCGCCTTGCCTTCCTGCCAAGTGGCCACATCGAACCGCGCGGGCAGATGTGGGTCGGTCGACGGTTCCCACACACGGCCGTCGACGCCATTGACAATACCTGTAAGGCACTCGGCCCGTTCGCGGAGCACGCCATCCAGTCCGTAGCCCTGCTCGGGTGTCTGGATCTCCCGCGCGTAACTGGGACTCACCGTGGTCAACGCGTCGGCGAACACCAATCCGGCCTTCAAGAAACTCAGTTGCCCATAAAACTCCAATTGGCGGTAGTTGAAGAACCGCCAGTCCAACCCTGTCGCTGTCATGTCCCAACTGGGGAAACAACCTTGATAGGCAAGGTTATGGATGGTGAAGACCGACGCGATGCCCGAATAGCCGCGCGCATGGCGATACTCGATATTGAGCAACGCGGGAACCAACCCCGCTTGCCAATCGTGGCAGTGAAACACGTCGACCGGCAAGTCGAGAAACCGGGGGACCTCCAACGCCGCTCGGGACAACAACACGAACCGTTCGCAGTTGTCCGGGTAATCGCGTCCGCCTTCGCCGTACAACCCAGGGCGGTCGTAAAAATGCGGCTGCTGGATCAAGTACACCGGCACATCGCTGCCAGGCAACGACGTTTCCAGCACTTGAGCCGCCACCAATCGCTGCCCGATCGGCAATTCCAATCGGTGTCCCGTGTCTTGGATCGCCAACCCGCGTTGGAAGCAATCGCGGTACGCCGGCATCACGATCGCCACACGATGGCCCTGCCGCGTCAATTCGACCGGCAACGCGCCACATACGTCGGCAAGCCCGCCCGTTTTGGCGAGCGGCGCCGCTTCGCTCGTCACGAACACGATGTTCACGATCCGCCTCTCCCGCATGGCCGCCGCGAAGCCGAAAAAACGACTCCGCGCGGGAACGCCCCTCTCACGACTTGCCGGAGCTCAGGCCGGAACGGCGGACTGAACCCGTTCCGCACCAACGCCATCAGCGTTTTCGCCCGCCAAGCAACCCCGCCCAGTTCACGGGCCGCGTTTTCGTCCGCCAAGCGAAAACGACGTTGGGTTTGCCGGTTGGAATCCGTGGAGCGAATAGTGCTGGAACGCCCGCCAGTATAACCAGGAGCCCACAATGCCGGAAACTGTCGAAAAAACCCGCGTCACTGCGCTGGCGTAAGACGAATGCCGCGGAGATCCAGCAGCGCCGCCTTGATCGGACCCGCGCTTCGCATCACCAGTTCGGCCGGCCCCGCCGGAAGGTCCAGCATCCCGATCGATTTGCCACTGTAGTTCTCCCAACCGCCCGTCCCCTGCGATTCGCCCACCACCAGTTGGCCTGCGACCTGAATCTCGAACCGCTCGCCAGCCACGTCGTTCGCGCACGCGTAATCCAGCGTCACGCGGTAGCGGCCCGCCTTGGGCACTACCAACGACCATGTCACGCGATCCTCGTCGCTCGTCCAATACCCCAGATTTCGATACGTTTCCTCGTATACCAGATTCGGACCGTAAATCCGCGCGGTCGTCGCCAGCAAACGAATCGCGCCTGTTTCATCCGCCGTCACTGTCGCCGGTTTGTTTCCCGCGAATCGCTTAGGCGGCAAGCCTGCATGGCGAATGTACGCGATCACATCGGCGCAGTCTTGCACCGACAATTCCCGCTCAAGCCCCTCCGGCATCAGCGATTTGCCTGTGCTCCGCATTTCCTCGATCTGGTTGCGGAGCACAGTCGTCGACTTCGCCTCGGGAGCCAACAGCGTGACGCTCGTGCTGGTTTCGCTCCCCAACAAGCCGGTGATCGAGCGGCCCTCGATCATTTCCACCACGAAGTCAAGATACCGATCCTCGATGGCCCGGTTGGGGTCGAGCATGGCGACCAGAAGCGACTCGGGCGACTTATTGCCCAGTGACGCGATGTCCGGCCCCACCTGATATCCGTGGCCGTCAAGGCGATGGCAGGTGGCGCACCGCTTGCCGAATACCGCCTTACCACGAACGCCGTCGCCAACCAGAGTCAACGCCCCGTGATACGCCTCCAAAACTTTCCGCCGACTCGGTTCGCTAGCCGCCTCAAACGCCTTTCCGGCGGCGAACCGCACTTCCGCCGCGCGATGGGTCAACAACTGTTGGCGGCGACGCGCGTCGATCTGCGCGGGCAAGACTCGGCCGTCGGCCAGCGAAGCCAATAACGCCTTCGCGCCCTCTTCGCGACTCATCAACATTTCCATCAATTGCGTGCGAACCGCGGGGCTGTGCGACTTCCATCCATCCAGGCAGCGACTCGCGATCTCGGGGCGCTGGATGCGGGCGAGCGTCTGGACAGCGGCCGCCTGCAATTCCGGCGAATTCCGCGCCGTCAACAAGCCAACCAAGAACTCGATGTCCCCACGCAGCGCCGACGACAACGCGTTCGTCGCCGCCTCCGAGGTCGTCGCCTCGGAAGCCGCGCCGCTCGCGGCGCCCGCCACCGCATCCGCCACTCCCGTGGTCGCCCCCGACGATGCTCTGCCAATCAGGCGGACGGCTGCGATTCGCCGTTGATCAGGGGCATTCGGATCACCGGCCGTCGCCCGCGCCTCGACCATCAGCGCGTCCATCAGTTGCCGAGTCGTGGGTGAAAGCTGCGATTCCAGCGGCAGTTTGCGCCGCTCGACCACTTCCAAACAACCGGCGAAAGCCGACAGTTGCCACGTCGCGTATCGCTGGCCATCGCTAGCGACGCCAGCGGGTTTCGCGATCACCGCCAACGTTTCGTCCAGCAATGCTCGGTCATTCCAACCGGTGGCTGTAGCGAGTAGCGGGTCGATCAGCTGGGCGGGCGGCGACTCGGGGGAATCAACGAAAACCGTCGCCAGCGCCAATTTGAGATTTCCCCGATGCACACTGCTGAGCACCGCCGCGACCAAGTACGGATCTTGGAGATGCCGCATGGCGAGCCGCGCGAGCGGGGCGCCTCCTCGTTCGTCCCACGCTCCAAGGGAATAGGCGACCTGAATGCGAACCGCAGGCTCCGGGTCGGCCCCGGCCTTGACCAGAGCCTCGCCGACGGCGGCCGAGAACGCGGGCTGCGATAAGAACGGTTCGGCCAACCGCGCCGCATGGCGCCGCACGCCCGCATGGCTGTCCTCCAGCGCCGCGAGGACCAGGTCGGTCCGCAACGCCCCGATTCCATCGAGCGCGCCCAATGCATGCAACCGCGCCTGGGGCCGAGCGTTTCGTCGCGCCATCGCCTCGAGCAGCTCGATTGCCTTCTGACGGGCCGCCTCATCAACCAAGATCGTTCCATCATTTCGCAGCGCTGTCGCCAACGGCGGTTTCGGCGCCGGTCCCAGACGTTCGACAATCAGTTGCTGAGCCATGTCGCGTTGCCAGCCATTCGCGCTGTCCAACGCCGCGACCAAACCTGGAATGTCGGCTCGGTCAAGCTTGGGGATGTCGCGGGCGGCTGTCGCCAACTCGATCGGAGCCGCTGGTTGGGTGTCCACCTCGGTGGACGTGGCGTCCCGATCGGCGACAACGCGGTAGATGCGTCCCCGATTCGAACCGGCTCGCAGGTCCAGCTTCCGCTGCCAGCTATAAGGAATCCATTCCGGGTGTTCGATCACGGCCCGGTACATATCGGCGATCCAGATGGCGCCGTCAGGACCGGTGCGGACCATCACCGGGCGACACCAATTGTCGCTGGAAGCGAAAAATTCGGACTGCTGTTCGTCCGCGGCGCGGCGGCTGGTGAAAGTGGGGCCCGTAGCTGTCATCACCTCGTGGTGAACCAAGTTATGGACCGGTTCGCAAATGAAAACATGGGTCTCCACCGCGGGTCCTCCCGGCCGCCAGTCGTCGCGATAAATCTCGGGACTACAGGCTGAAGTGAAGCGGTTCGACATGTTGAAATCGTTGAACCGAGCCAGCGTCTTGCTAAGCGGGAAAACCGGCGAAGCGCCCGGCTTTACGGAAACATGCTTGCGATTTTCCGGCGGCGCCACATGCGGATTTCGCCGCATATAGTGGTCTTCCAACACATAATGCCACATCGGATTGGCGTTGTTGCCGCCGAACCAATCACCCCAATCGGTGCGGCAACGCCCAAACTGGGTCTGGCCCGCCTGCGCATCCAGCCCGCCCGTGTCGGGACTCACCCGCAAATCGCGGCCACTGATGGCCAACAAGTCGCCGGTCGCGATGCTCTTAATCGCGCCGCCGCTGTCGCCGTTGGCCATATAGAGCCAATTGTCGAGTCCCCACCTAAGGCCATTCGCTCGGTGTTGCTGATTCCCCTCGGTGAAACCTTCGTAGACGACGACGCGTTTGTCCGCCTTGTCATCGCCATCATGGTCCTCGGCATACAACACACTCGGAGCGGCTGTGATGAGCACCCCGCCACGCCAAGCTTTCACGCCATTGGCAAACGGCAAATCGTCAAGGAACACCGTCGCTTGGTCATAGCGTCCATCTCCATCGGTGTCGCGGAGCACCTTGACTCGGCCGCCCGGCACGTTTTTGGGATCTCCCGGGCCATTCCAGGTCAGCCCATTGGGGTAATCGCGCATTTCAACCACCCAGAGCCTTCCATCCGGGCCCCAATCGAATGCCACCGGATCCTCGATAAGCGGCTCGGCCGCCACCAGTTCCACTCGAAAGCCCGGAGCCACCTTTATCGACGCCAAAGCGTCAGCCGTATCTTTTGGCGGCGGCAGATCGGCTTGTTTCACCGCTGGATAGAACCAGCGAGGCAGCAGCTTCATGACACTGTCGCTGATAAGATCCTCAGTGTCGC
>JBJTOW010000616.1:0-5410 GCA_046074805.1 Planctomycetota bacterium
GAACGACACGCTGACTGGCGAACAAGGCGACGACGTTCTCGAGGGCAACGCGGGCGACGATTCGCTAGTGGGCGGCGTGGGTAACGACACGCTCAATGGCGGAGACGGCATCGACGACATCCTCGGCAACGAAGGGGCTGACGTCATTCAGATCCTCGGAAGCCAAGCGAACTCGGGCGATAACTGCGACAGTATGGACGGAGGCACAGGCACCGACACCATCGAGTTCCTGGGCGATGACAATGTTGAACTGCGGAACTTTGGCGGCACGGACGAGTTCACAGTTTCGATCGAACGCATCAATGGACGTGGTCGCGCGCTGGTCGGAACCACACTAGTAAACGTTTTCGATCTGAGCCGAGTTACCGCTGTCAATCTTCTGGGAATCTATGGCCTTGGTGGAAACGACACCATCATTGGCACTGCTGGCAATGACACCATTTACGGCAATAGCCCCACAGCGACGGGAACGGGCGAGGACAACGATTCGCTCGCTGGCGGCAACGGCAACGATCGGCTGTACGGTGGATTTGGAACGGATACGCTGAACGGCGGAGTCGGCAACGACACGCTCAATGGTGGCGTAGGCGATGACAGAATCATTGGTGGTCCCGGCGGCGATGTTGTCGAAACCCGTGGCAACGAGTCCGAAGACGATTCGCTTGATGGCGGTGCCGGCTCCGACACGCTCGTGAACGTCGGAAATTCGGCGTTGGTGCTTGCTGGATTCAATGGTCCGGGCAACGGATTTGAGATTATTCGCGGCAATGACCAAGAGATCATTGGCAACTCAGACGACAATGTCCTCGATTTCCGTCGCCCAGGCGCTGACTCGCTGATGCTCATGCGAGTTCCCGCGATTCGCGGTGGAAATGGTGACGACGAAATTTATGGTTCGAGCGCCGCTGACCGTATTTTCGGCGAAGGTGGTGACGACCTTCTTATGGGTGGCCTCGGAAACGATTATCTGCGAGGTGGCGACGGCGAGGATTCTCTAAACGGCGGTGGAGGCGTTGACTCGCTGTTTGGCGACGATGGCGCCGATACTCTGACGGGTGGAGAGGCCGATGATGTGTTTGTCTTCCGTAATTCGCC
The DNA here is from genome assembly GCA_046074805.1 of Planctomycetota bacterium. Lineage (GTDB taxonomy): Bacteria > Planctomycetota > Planctomycetia > Pirellulales > Pirellulaceae > CAIXSC01. Next base: position 1,096 of record JBJTOW010000616.1, read on the forward strand.
GGGCGACAACGGTGTCACGGATATTGTCACGGACTACCGCAACGACACCCTGCGATACGAAGGGTTTTCACGCGGGTCCTACTCGACGGATTACGCCGCCATCCAGGACGTGCGGACGAGCACTGGTCTCCAATTGACGCAAAGCGCCAGCGGCAAGAAAGTGCTGTTGGAAGGCACACTGCGAGTGAAACCGGCTCGCGCCCGCTTTGTCTTTACGGACGGTGATAGCCTCCCGTCGTAACACTGTGCGGAACCCGTGGTGATTCCCGGATTCCGACAGAGCGTCCGCGGATGTAGATCGCTTCGATCTGCGTCTGCGGATTCAATAGATCGCCATCGGTAACGATGAACGTCGGCTCCTTACCCACGGTAAGCGAGCCGATCCGGCTGGCGAGGCATAGGATTTCCGCGGGCGATAGCGTCAGCGATCGCAGCGCTTGGGCCGTCGGCAAGCCGTACGCGACCGCTGTCGCGGCGGTCGCCGCCAAATTCCCAAGTCGCGCTGCGCCTAGCGATTCGGAAGCCGACAAGCAGAAGTGGACGCCGGCGGCATGCAGCCGAGCCGGCACCGTATATGCTTCGTCGTAGGGGGCTGATCGCCGCCGGGGAACGCGATGTGTACCGGCAACAATCACCGGGATCTTCCTTCGCCGTAAGAGTGACGCGCACCGCGGCGCGTCGTAGCCGCCAAGCAAAACCATGCGTAATCCACGGACTTCGCAAAAGGCGACCGCTGCTCGGATCTCGGCCAAATCGTCGGCCTGCACGATGACAGGTTGGCGGCCATCGAGCGCCGGCATCAACGCTTCCCATCGAGGATCGAACGGTTGACGGTTTCCCACCACCCGCTTCGCCCGAGCGTATGCGGACGCCTCATCGAACGCTGAGTTCAACGCGGACATTCGCTTCGTGTTTTCTGCGATTTGTTCGGCGACCGGACGGTCCGCGAGCCACTCGGCCTCCGCCCGCATCGATGGCCATTCCAAATGCACGGCCGCTTCCTCGACGACCGCCATCTCGGCCGCCGTTCCATCTTCAAGGCGAACGATAGCCGACCGGCCGGGAAGTAGCGATCCGGAGGGGGACGACAGCGCGAATAGGACCCCGGCCGAACGAGCCAACGGTATCGATCGGCTCGCCGTGTTAAAGGCGGCCAACGAACGCACGTGGGGATTGACTTCTCCGAACTCCGTTTCGTCGATGGTCTCCGGCAAAGATCCGATTTCATGCAGTCCCAGATTGGTCGACGCGTCGAACAGCCCCGGGTAAAGATGGCGGCCCGCGACATCCACGGTGCGCGTCCGCGGTGGCAAATCAAGTCGTCGCCCAATCGCGACAATTTTGTCACCGGTCATCAACAACGTCGTGTTAGGCAACGGAGGGCCGTCCACTGGATGAACCGTGCCACCAACCAGCGCAACGGACGCGTCGACTTGGTTGTTGCGTTCGCTGGCCACCTTGACGACGGCTGGCTCGACGGCCGGCTCCGGTTCGGCCGCCAATGCCCCGGCGAGCTGTCGTCGGTCGCGAAGCGTCGCTCCGCTTGCGTGGAGCCCTAACGCCCCGCCGGCGATTTGCCAAAGGAAGGAACGCCGTGGAGATTTCGTGGAGGGAATCATCGACCTTGTCCCCTACCCTGCCGACGGCCACGTCCAGTTTCGCCACGACACGCTCGATCCATGCGGTCCCAGGATTCCTTGTCCGTGGTGTAGTCGACTCCGGTTTCCAGCATCGCCTCGCCGGATGCCAACACCGCCTGAACCAGCACCGCCTTCAGCCGCTCGACCTCCCCGCGCCGACGCAAATCTTCCTGGCGATCAAAATACTTGCGGCCGTCGATCCATGTCTCTTCGCAAAGAGTGCCTGGAGCGAGAGGGGGACCGCTCCAAAGCGCTAGGTCCGCCTGCTTCCCAGGCTCTAAGGACCCCACGTGCGCATCGACTCGCAGTTGCTTCGCGGGCGCGATCGTCACCATGTTGAGCGCCTCGGAGGCCGGCATTACGCCATGGCGCAACGCCTTGGCTGCCTCGCCGTTCAGATGCCGGCCAAGTTCTCGATCATCGGAATGGAACGAGGTCACAACACCCGAGCGATGCAAAAAGGCCCCGTTATGCGCGACGGCGTCCGCCGCTTCCACTTTGAATCCCCACCAGTCCGTGAACGTGGCGACCATCGCGTTGTGCCGTAGTATCGCATCCGCCATCAGGTAGCCGTCCGTGACGTGGTGTAGGCAGCCGACGCGAACCCGGAAGTCCTCCAGCAGTTCCAGCAGGGATCGTGTCTCATCCTGACGGTACGCATGGCAATGAATCCAGCGGTTTCCTGAAAGCGTCTCGGCAAGGCATTCCAACGCTAGATCCCGTCGAGGTGGCGGGCCTAGGGGACGTTTTTTCCAGCCATGCCATCGGTCTGCATAGTCCCGCGCCATTCGCAAAGACTGGCGGTGAAACTGCTCGACCCCCATGCGGGTCTGAGGGAAACGCGGTACCAGAATGTCAGGTCCAGTCGTGACGTTTTCCCCCAAGGCGAATTTCACTGTCGGTGGAGCCTCGGCGAATCGAAGTCCATCCGCCGAGAGTCCCCAGCGGAACTTGATCACCTCCCCCTGCCCGCCGATCGGATTCGCCGAACCATGCAAAATCAACGCCGCCGTCGTGCCACCGGCCAACTGGCGATAAAGGTTGACGTCGTTCGCATCGATGAAATCGCCCACACGCACTTGGCTGGTCAACGCCTGCCCCGTCTCGTTCACGCCGCCATCGGTCGCGATATGCGAATGCGAGTCGATGAGTCCGGGCGATAGATGGCGTCCCAAGAGCGGAATCTCCACTGTATTGGGTCCCACGGATAAACGCTGGCCCACCGCCACGATCCGCCCCCGCGCCACCCAGACATCCGCGTTTTCCAAGACTCCGGCAGGCCCGCTGGTCCACACGGTTCCGTTCCGAAAGACCACGGAATCGAGTTGAGGCGGCGGGCCGGGAGTGATTCGTCCCCACGCCCCCAACGGATAGTTGACTTCAATAGCGTCCAGTCCCGCGATTGGGCCGTTCACGGCGGTGTCGTCGAGCGAAGCACGAGCGGAAGTCGTGGTCGCGGCCGCGTCATCGGCGGTTAAGTTCGCGGTTGTCGGAGCGGTCGCGTTCGCGGCAGTCGGGGCGGCAGTCGGGGCGGCAGTCGGGGCGGTTCGAGCGCCAATGGGCAACGCTGGATCGGGCCTCCCGACGATCTCGATTTGCCGACCGTCCGGCAAAACCAATGCGCCATCCAGTCGCGGCGTTTTCATGCTGCCGGCCCAGCGCAACGAAAGCGTAGCGGTTCCCGTCACGCCGAACTGCCCCGCGTCGAAACGCGCGCCGAGTCGCTCGAGCGACGCCTCTAGGTGTTCCAACTCCACTTCGCGCGATCGGCTGTTGGCCCGCGCGGCCTGTTCGCCCGGCCGAGACTTTTCGCCCTCAAGATCGATCACCCCGCGAAGCGTTACCACGGCGTCTTCCGTCCTTGGGGAAGTTGCCGATGAATGGTCCCGCTCGAATCGCACGTGCAGCGTCGTGCGTTTGCCGATGGCTGGCTCTAGTTCCAGTCGCCATGGGCCGACCAGTCTCCTCGACAGGTCGTCAACGATCTCCCAGCGTTGGCCCGCGACCCAGGTTTCCAGGACGCGACCATGCCCCGCGAAGAGGTCGCCGTCGGCGATCAGAAAGCTCGCCAGCTTACCGATTTCCAAGGTTCCCAAATCCCGCGTGACATGGAACAGTTCGGCCGGTGTGGTGGTGAGCGCCCGCAACGCGGACTCGGCTGGCCAACCGCGGCGAACGGCTTTCCGCAACGCGGGAAGGAACTCGGCGGGCGACTGCAAACCATGCGTCGTCAAGGCGATCCGACTGCCAGCCCGTTCCATCCGGACCGGATTCTCGGGAGCTAGCCGCCAGTGCAGCAAATCATCCAGCTCGGCGTTAATCTCCGCTTCTGGAGAATCCACACGTGGCGGCGCGGGAAAAGCGAGCGGCAAGATCAATGGCCGTCCTGTGGCCGCAACCTCGCGAGCGCGGCGGTATTCTCGCCCGCCGCCGCGAAACATCGCCTTCAGACCGAACTCTTTCGCGAACCGCTCGGCCCGAAGCAAATACTGCTCGGTTTCAACGTCGAACATCACCGAAGCTTGGTCCATCGCGGTGACGGGCGAGGTGGATTCCATGGGCCGTGAAGGCTGGGACAACGGCGATGCGGAAAGGTAGGGCCAGAGCCGCGCGTGCGTATCCCGCCACGCGACCGACATCAATGCGGCGGTTTCCGCCTGGGGCGGAGAATCGAT
>JBJTOW010000617.1:0-4805 GCA_046074805.1 Planctomycetota bacterium
TTCGAAGACGACGACGAGGACGATGACCTCGGCGATGACGAGGACGACGACTTCGAGGACGACGACGAGTTCGACGACGACGACGACCTCGACGAGGAAGACGACCTCGACGAGGAAGACGACGACGACCTCGAAGAAGAAGAATGGGAAGAGGTCGAAGAAGAAGAGAAACCGGCTGGCGAAGAGGCCGAGGAAGAAGACGACGAGGAAGAGAGCTGGGACGACGAAGAGGACGACGAGGAAGATTGGGACGATGACGAAGAGGGTGACGCCGACGGGGAAGAAGAAGAGGAAGAGGAAGAAGACTGGTAGTCTTCCCCACACCTCGGTCGGTCCCGTGCTCGATTGGTTTTCGCCATCGGCAGTCTCGACCCCAAAAGCTCCCATTTCGCGAGCCAATTCACACCGATTGGCTCGCGCTGCTGCCTAGCGTTGCATCCATTTCCGCACGCGGGTAACGACGGAATTCCGGTCCGTCGCTCAGGATGTGGCCCGCTAGCCGTTAAAGCGGCCCGGGTGGAGTGGGTGCCTTCCCTGTGAAATTCCACGCAGGCAAGCCGTTGCGGCGACTGGTCAAAGCGCCAGTTTGTTCGCTATCTTAACGCGGCTGTTTTTTTCCTAGGATGGCGTTGCCGTGAACTTGCGACGGCGCGACGGCGAGATCGACCTGCCAGCGTGTAGGGAGTAAGCGTCCATGAGCGTTTCTGACATGTCGGAACTGCAACTGCGAAAGAAAGAAATCCGCGAGAAGGCGCACGCCGCGCGGAACGCGCAGCCCGAAAAGGACGCGCTCAGCCGCCAAATCGTCGATCGCTTCATGGGTCTTCCCGAGTACGCTCGGGCTCGCACCGTCATGTTTTACGTCGACGTTCGGAGCGAGGTTCGCACACGGCAGCATTTCCCGGACGCGCTCGCTTCCGGCAAGCGAATTGTCATTCCCTACTGCGTGGACGGCGAGCTCGAACTGTTCCATCTGGAATCGATGGACGAGCTGTCCGTCGGCATGTACAAGATTCTCGAACCCAAGGTGGAACTTCGAAGCGTGCCCGAGAAGCGGATCGCTGTCGCGGAGCTTGATCTCATCATGGTGCCCGGCGTGGCGTTTGATCGACGTGGGGCGCGTTCTGGCCATGGCATGGGTTATTACGACAAGCTGCTCGAACATGCGAGACTCGACGCGCCGCTCGTCGCTTTGGCGTTTGAATGCCAGATGTTCGAAGAGGTTCCGGTCGCCGACCATGATATCTTCATGGATCAAGTGATCACCGAGGCGGCCGTGTATCCGGGGCGAGGCCGGGCCTCGAAATCTAGTTAGCGGTCGTAGTCGCGTCCGCGTTTCACCGTTGATCGGGGGAGTGGCGATGGCAGACACGTGCTGGTCCGGCGGCGACTTGGTGGAAGACACGTACGCCGAGGCGTTTCGCGGCATCTACGCGGAAGTGCTCGTAACCGCTCGCGACCGCAAGTGGCTCGATCACGCCCTTCACGCGATGACCGGAAATGCGTCGAGCACTATCCTGTGCGACTGCGAAGCGGGTGTGGATCGTTATGTCGGGCCGGGCGGCGATGAGTCGTTCGAGACTCCTGATGGCCGCCCCGGCGCGATCGTGCAGCTGCATGTCCCGCGATTTTGGAAGGATCGCGCTCAGCGGCTCGAGCGGTCTTTGCTGGTGCGGATTAGCCAAAACGTGCTCACCTGCCCCACGGCAGCCTGCTTCAATCTGCTCGACACCGATCCGTATTTCAAATTGGGACGTAAGGTGGCGTTGTTTGGCGACGGCCACCAGCGGCGTGAACTCCGTTATGGCCGCAAGGTCTGGGTGGTGCCGCTGCTGGGCGGCGAATTCGTCCTCGACCGCCGGTTTGGATTTCGCGACGGGATCATGGGCGGCAACCTGTGGTTTATGGGTAAGACGGTTGACGCGGCCCTCGAAGCGACCGAGCGGGGCGTGGCGGCCGTCGCGGCGACTCCTGGTGTCGTGATGTGTTTTCCAGGCGGAATCGCATCGAGCGCGTCGAAAGCCGGCAGCCGTTACTCCTTCATGGTCGCCAGCACCTACGCCGAATTCTGCCCTACGCTGCGGGGACGTGACGGCGTCGAATCGCGGGTGCCGGACGGTGTGGCCTCGATCATGGAGATCGTGATCAACGGCCGCGATCTCGATACGGTGGCTGCCGCTACCCACGCCGCGATCGCCGCTAGTCGCGACACACCCGGCTTGGTGCGGATTACCGCGGGCAATTACGGTGGAAGGCTCGGCAAAACGTTCATCCACCTACGGCCCAAGCAATCGCCTCCGCCTCCACACGCTGTGAACTTCGCGCCGGTCCGGGTGACGTGAGCCAACCGGAGTCGCGCGTCGATCGGCGGCCTGCCAACGTTCGCGGTTCGCGGGTTTCCACCCCAACGCGTAATGTGGCTCTCTATGGCGAAGCCACTCGCGCCGCATTGGTCGGTTTGCTGATCAACGCCGCGTTGGGTGTCGCGAAACTGACGGGCGGACTTTGGGGCGACTCGTTCGCGTTGTTGACCGACGCCTTAAATTCCGCAGGCGATGTCGTGACGTCGCTGGCGATCCTCGCCTCGCTGCGTTTCGCGCAACGTCCAGCCGACGCGGAACACCCTTACGGCCACGTGCGGTTCGAATCGATTGCGGCGATGCAAATCGCGGCGCTGGTGTTCCTCTCCGCGCTGGGCATTGGTTGGGAGGCGGCCAGTCGGATCGGATCGCCGCAGCCGATCCCGCCCTTCTGGACATTACTGCTCGCCGGCGCCAACGCGGCCATCAAAGAAACGCTCTACCAATACAAAATACGTGTTGGTCGTCGGACTGGGTCGGCCATGATTCGCGCGAATGCTTGGGATCATCGCGCCGACGCTTTGTGCTCGCTCGCTGTGCTCGCCGGACTCGCTTTGGTCAGGATGGGTGGACCAAGCTGGCGGGACGCCGACGAGTGTGCCGCCTTGGTCGTTGTCGTCGCCATCCTGGCCTCGTCTGGCCGACTTTTTATGGAAAGCGTCCGGGAACTGATGGACCTGCAAGCGGACGACCAACTCGTCGCGCAGGTCCGCAAAGAAACGCTGGCGGAACCGGGCGTTCGCGGCGTCGAAAAGCTCTGGCTGCGCAAGGCGGGACTCGAGTATTTCGCCGACTTGCATTTGGAAGTCGACCCGAACGAAACCGTGCTCAACGCCCATTGCTTGGGCCACCGAGTCAAAGATCGGCTACTCGCCGCCTTTCCAGCGATCCGCGATGTACTGGTCCACCTTGAACCACATACCCCTACCAACTCCAACTCGGGTTAGTTTTCCTGTTCGCGGGTTTCCATGAGTTCGGTCAATCGGCGGGCCAGTTCGGGTGGGAGACGATTACGCCAGTTCGCGTCTATCAAACCGACCTCCATAAGATCCAAGAGGTGGACTTTGTCCTTGAGGCGGAAAGCGGTGAGCTTCATGCTTACCAATGCGTCAAGGCTAGCGATGCGGAACTCCGGCCCTTCCTCGGAATCGGTTACGTCCGGCGTGAGTATCACAGAGTCGGGCCGTACTTTTTCTTGGGCGAACAACAAATGCACGGCGCTGCGCACCGATCCATCGGGGCCATCCAGGAAGGTGTCCACGCCATGGATGTTTTGGTAAACGAAACCAGCGCCGTGCGCGGCGTTGACGATCCGCTGTAGGTCCGCTCGACGCACAAGCACATCGACATCCTTGGTGTTTCGCACCGCCTCGATGTCGACACGCGCGACCCATGCGGCGACAGCATTACCGCCCACGACAGCGTATGGAATTTCGGCCTGTTCCAGCGCATGGGCTAATCGCAGCGTCCGTTCGCGCACCGCGTCCACGGCCATGGCCATGCGCTCCCAGGAAAAACCCTCGAGTTGCATCAGAGGAACGCCTCGCGGATCGTTTCGCCTCCATCGACGACGCGGATCGGCCGGCCAATGCCGCTCATGTTTTCCTTGTCGGCCGGCATTCCCAGGCTATGGCAGAACGTGCGGAACAAGTCAGCCACGCCGACCGGTCGGTCGGCGACCTCCGAGCCGCTGGGGTCGGTCGAGCCGATCACTTGTCCCCCGCGAACTCCACCACCGGCCAACGCCACGGAAAAGGCACGGGGGAAGTGGTCGCGGCCGCCGCGTGGATTCACCCGGGGCTTTCGGCCAAATTCACCCATCCAGATCACCAAGGTGCTGTCCAGCATTCCACGTTGCTTCAGGTCGGCGATCAACTGGGCCACTGGTCCATCCATTTGCCCGCAAAGTTGTCTGCTGCGATCGAAATTGCCTTCATGGGTGTCCCAATTGCCAAGGCCCACCTCGACGCACGGAACCCCGGCTTCGACCAAACGCCGCGCTAACAAACAGCTGTTGCCAAATTCGCCGCGTCCGTAGGCGTCGCGGACCGCCGCCGGTTCGCGATTCAAATCGAACGCTTCCATCCGCGGGCTGGTGACCAATCGCGCCGCCTTGTCGTACAGCTTGCGATGGTCGGCGACTTCCTGACGGGCTCCTTGCTGAGCGAATTGATCATCCATCTTTCCGAGTAAACGCAACCGCCGCTCATACCGCGACTCGGTCGTCATTAACGCCGTGTTATCCGGCAACCGCGCGGGATCGGTCATCAAAAACGGATCGTACTCGACGCCGAGCAGCCCGCCGCCATCCGAACCCCGACCGCGTCCGATACGCACAAATCCCGGCAGGTCGTCGTGGGGATCGCCAAGCTCTTTGGCCACCAAGGCGCCGAGCGTCGGATGTTTGACCGTCGGCACAGGTAGATAGCCGGTATGCAACAAAAA
>JBJTOW010000618.1:0-7430 GCA_046074805.1 Planctomycetota bacterium
CGCGTTCGGCGATGCGGGCGACGACGAATGCTTGATCTTCCTCGGCCGCCTTCACAGCGTCGGGGTTGCGAGCGTACTTCATCTTCGTATCGCTACGCAGGTAGAAGGTGTACACGCCCGGCTTGGTCGCTTGGTTGGTCACGGGAATCTCGAGCTTGCCCGCCGCCGTGTTGGCGTCCAAGTTCACTTCCGCAGGCTTGATTTCCGCCGGCAAACCGATGGCGGCCAACTTCACGGCCTCCTTGTAGTCGCCGCGTCGAGTCAAGTTGAGCGGCACTTCGAGCTTGCCGCCGAGCGATGTTTCCCAAACCTTGTCGTCGCCCGCTTTCACGAACGCGGGGGCCATTTCCTTGTCGGTCACGGCCAGAACGAGGTCGCGGGTAGTGCGGAAGGTCGGAGTCGCCTGTTGACGATTCGCGCTGCCCCAGGCCACCGTGCCAGTGCGAGCGACTCGAACGACTTCCTTGCCGTTCACTTGCGCTTTGGCGACCACGCGGATCGGTCCCGTCCACGCGGCGGCGTTCTCTTCGGCGGAAAGGATCAGAGCGGCCGAGTTGACATCGCCGCCCAAAATCGCGCCCGGGCAGGTGACTCCCGCCGGCAGGCCCTCGATCGATACGCTGACTTCACCCTTGAAGTCGTCGCGGCGATCCACGGTCAACTGCAACATGGTCGAACCGCCGCGGCGGAGCACGGGGCCGCCCAGCACGATCGGTCCGGGCTGGTTGTTCTGGCCGGCGGCCGCTGGCACCATCGCGACGACCAAGGCCTGAAACGTTGGCTCGTCCTTGCGAATGATCAAGCGGTAAACGTTCCGCGGATCAAGCCGCGAGTCGCCGAACTGGTCGCGAACCATCACTCGGTAGGTGGCGTCTTCCGTAGCCGTGAACTTGTACGACGGATCATCGGTCGACGTATCGAAGTCGCCACCGATCCGCGTATTGCGATCTTGCGGGTCGTCCACGTTGGCGACATCGGCCATCGTTTCTTCGCCCTTGTCGTTCTTGCCGACCTTCTTGACGACCAACAGCGGATCGCTTTCCAGTCCCAAGCGGTGGGAAACCACTTCCATCATGAAGACGTCGCCCTTCTTGGCGTCGAACTGCAGCCAATCGGCATCGCGTCGGGGATAGAACTGGCCAGCCACTTCGCATGGCACGGTGATCTTCTGAGCCGTGGCCGGTGTGTCGTTCGGCTCGACTTCCAGAATAGGCGCCGACTGCGACACGGACACTGGAACGGCGTTCGAACCAGGCAATCGGAAGTCCACGCGGTCGACCAGCGAGGCGCGGGGCGTCGGCACCGCTTCGATAGGCGGACGGGCGGCGCTGTCAGCCGGGATGGCGATGTTCGCCGTGACCTTTTGCAAGGCGACGCCGTTGAGCATTACGCCAGCTGCTGGCTGTCCACCGGGAAGATTCCGACCATAGATCGTGTAGCTGTTGTTCGAACCAGCCGGTCCGGCGGGCGGGAACACGAATTCGATCCGCGGCTTGGTGTGGACCGACAGGCGATAGAAGTAATCAGGGCCGCCACCGTACAGGAAATCAAACACGGTGACGACATACTGACCGGCCGCAGGCGGCGTAAAATCCAGGATCGCGTCGCGGGAATCGACATCGCGGCTGCGAGCGAGCTCGCGGCCGTCGGCGCCGAAGATCGCCAACGTCGTGTCCATCTTCGAGTCGATCCGCTCGGCCCACGTCTCGACGAGAACGCGCTGGCCAGCGGCGAGATTCACCTTGTAGAAGTCGCGGGCGTTGGCGTCAGCACGGCCGCTAACGATCGCTCCCACGGCGAGTTCCTGGGCTTTTTCCAGGGAACTGTTGCCAGCGACCTTCACAACCTCCTCTTGGTCGGAGATCTGAAAGACCCGTGGATTCGAGACGCCGAAGCGATTCACCGCTCGAACCTCGTAGCCGCCGGGAGGCACATTGCCTTCCACCTTGACGGTGAACGAGGTTCCCAGTGGCCGCGGCGTCTTCACGAAATCGTTGGGCTCGGACATCTTCGGGGCGGCCGTGATCCCCGGATGCGAAAACAACAGCTTGTCGGCTTCATCGAGGTCGGTACCGGCGAGCGTGACTTCGGCCGTCGCGCCTTGCTTGAGACCCGGTGGGAAAACCGAGTTCAATTGAGGCACGGGTAGCTGCGCAAGAGCTGTGGCAGCGCCAAAGCTGATCACAAGTCCCGTTAGCAGGGTCGCGCCCAGCAGGGCAAGCGACGGCCGGAAAGATCGGGCGATTCGCGAACCGCTGGCGTTTTCCGGCGACTGTGGCGAATAGGCAAAATAGGACAAGCGACCGTGTAACAACGAAGTCACTCCCGACATAGCAATGGGCTCCTAGCGGAGAAAGCGACGCGTGGCTGGCGAACCGGTGGGGACCGGCGAAACCGAACCGCGACGGGTAAGGAGGGGCGTCGAACGGCGGGTGCTGGAGGGAGAGCCGTTCGGCTGGCAGGCGGGGCGGATCGACCTTTCTTGGCTGGTCCACCCGAGTTCAATCGAGGCGAAGCGAACGGCTGTTGGGCGTCGAGCGGAACAATCGGTCGCGACCCAGCCGCCGTGGCCGCGACCTGTTCCTAGGAGCTCCTCAGTCGCCGCCGTCGTGATTTACCAATCTTCGACGACGGCGAGCTGGGGATTCCCGAGTTGGCGTTAGTGGTTGAACAGGAATTCCTTCGTGTTCAACAACGCCCACACGATGTCTTCGAAGGCTCGTTTGGGTTCAGCCTTGTTTTTCTCGATGTGGGCGACAGCGATGGCCGTTTCATCGGCCGACGGTTCGCGGGAGAAGGCGAGCAGGTACAGCTCGCGGATCTTCACTTCGGCTGGCTTTGTCGCGTCGCCAGCGAAGACCGCCGCGCGGCCGGCGCCGGAGGTCAACTTGCCTTGGATCTCACCCGAATTGAGCAGGTGGAGGCTTTGGGCAAGGTTGGCTTCCGATGACCGTTCGCACTCGCAAGCACTGCTCGATTCCGGCCGTCCGAAGACGGTGAGGAAGTACGAGTTGAATCCGTTGTCTGGAAGCTGAATGGCGCGGGTGCCGGCCGGAATCGCCCCGAACGAGGTGGACGTGCCCGTTACTTGGTCGATCGCGTCCAAGAGGACTTCCGCGTTGAGCCGCTTCGGATAGTACCGCGAGAAGTTCTGCTTGTCGTCACGGTTCCACTCGTTCGGCTCAGCACTTAGCTGGTACACCTGCGAGCTGCAGATGGTGCGTACGACGTGCTTGAGATCGAACTTGTGGTCCACGAAATCTTTGGCGAGGGCATCGAGCAAGGCGGGGTTCGACGCCGGGTTGGTTACCCGCATGTCGTCTTCCGGATCGACGAGTCCGCGACCGAAGAAGTGTTTCCAGTAGCGGTTGACGAGTGACTTGGAGAAGAACGGATTGTCCGTCGCGGCCATCCAGTCGACGAGAGCGTGACGCGGATCGGCATCGTTGGGCAGATCGAGGGTTTCGCTACCGAGGCCGGTCGGACGAACGTCCTTGCCGGTCTTCGGGTTGCGGGCATGAGCTTGTCCGACTTTGTGATAGACGCGATCCTCGTTTTGCTTGTCACCCTTCTTGCGGCCGACTTGCGAGAAGAACGCGGTGAAGCCGTAGTAATCTTGTTGGCTCCACTTTTCAAACGGATGGTGATGGCAGCGAGCGCACTGAATTCGCAAGCCTAGGAACAGCTGAGCTGTGTCTTCGACTTGCGCGGCTTGGTCCTTGACTTCGCGATACCACGCGACTGGCGGATTCTTCCCCGCTTCGCCCGTGGCGGTCAACACTTCACGGACAAAGAGATCGTACGGCTTGTTCTCGAACAGGCTGCTGCGAATCCAGTCGTGGAAGGCGAACGTGGCCGTCTTATCGCCTTCTTGCCGCCGCTTGTTGCGGAGAATGGCGGCCCATTTGTTGGCGAAGTAGTCGGCGTAATCGGCGCTGTCGAGCAACCGGTTGATCAGGTTGTCGCGCTTGTTCGGGTCCTTGTCTTGCAAGAACGCTTCGGATTCGGCGAGCGTCGGGAGTCGGCCCGCGACATCCACCGTCAGGCGGCGGATGAAGGTCGCGTCATCGCACTGGGTGGACGCCGGTAGGCCAAGGGCCTTGAGCTTTCCGTAGACGAGTTCGTCGACGTAATTACGCGGCTTCGGTTGGTTCTCGACGGGCAGTCCGAGCGGGACAGTGGCGCGGAACACGCCGACGTGGCCTTGGTAACGGGCCATGACCGCGACGCTTCCGGTCAACTGGGCTGTCTTGACCAAGCCGGTGACGCTCACTTCCGCCATTTCGGCGTCGTTTGAATCGAACGAGGTCGTGCGGGTCACATCTTCCGAACTTCCGTCCGAATAATGGGCGACGACGATGATTTGCTGAGTGCCGTCCCGTTCCATCAAGCGTTCCTTCGGGAACACTTCAATGTTCGTCACGACCGGATCGGTGTCCTTGCCGTAGGGCATGCCTTGTTCGACCCAGCGGCGAAGCACGCGGTAGGCGGCGGAATCGAGGTCGATCCGATGGCCACCACCGTGCGGCAGGACGGCGGTCGCCTTTTGCAGCAACAAGCTGCGGTCCGGAGCGGCTGGGAAGAGCCGACGCATCCGGCCTTCCTTCACAAGGTACTCGTAGTCTTCGGTCGGTTCGAACCCAAGCAACGACAGTCGGAAGCCGTTTTGGCCGCCCGACTTGCCGTGGCATCCACCGCCATTGCAGGCGAATTTAGTGAAGACCGGCACAACCTGGTTCGGGAAGTTCACGGGGACATCGTTGGTGATGTTCGTCACCGAGACATCCACCGAACCCGCGACGTTGCCATCGGCGAGCACGCGGACCTTGGCCGTGCCTTCCTTGACTGGGGCCACGTAGCCGCTGGCGTCCACCGTGACGATCCCATCCGGTTCCGCCTTGTACTGAACCTTGCCCGTCAAGTCACGGACTTGGCCGCTGTCATATTGGCCGGTGACGACGAGTTGCTGCGACGCATCGCGGCCCGAGAGGATGAAAACGCCATCCTTGACGCGCCCCGAGTCGACGGAGATCGCGGTCAACTTGCCGGGATTGCCGAGGCCGGGCGCTTGAGGCTTGGCAGGCGGGGTGTCGGCACGCAGTGGCGACGTGACTGCGACAGCGATTGCGGCCATGAGAAGGACCGCGGCGGGACTGACTCGCATAGTGTCTCCCTGGTTGGGGGTGTGCGGGTGGGAATCCATCCAATCATCCATTCATCGTACCGGAGTGGACGTTTGGCGTGAGTATCGCATCAACGATTCCGGATTGCAACAAATGTTTACGTTTCTTTCTCGTCGCTGGAGAACCGAGGCGCTGAATTCCGACCGTCGAAGCGATCTGGTCGGGTGAGGAAACCGCAAAAAGCGGCTGATCGGACCCCTCGATACAACCGTTACCGAACGCCTATTCGGAGCTCGTCGACGTGCCGGAAACCTTTTTCCTGTCGGCATTACCGACGAAAAGCAATTTCGTTGCAATGGTTTCCGACGGAATTATAATCCGGCGGTGATGGCGGGGACTTCATCCGGCAGATAATCCCCTTTGATCCCATGACGTATCGTTTCCCGGCCTTGCGAAAACCGCGCGCTGGCATCGTTCGGTCGGGGGGGACGGATTTCCGCAGGCCCGTCAGCAAGTTGTCACAAGCTGCGGAAGCTGTCGCGGTCGTGGAATGGGGGCATTGGTTGTTAGTGTCGGGGCAGGGCTGGGTTGTCTGTCGGGCGAAGTGCGTCGGACAGGGGCTGTCGGACAAAAGCTATCGGAATCGAGCTGTCGGAATAGAGGCTGCACATACATGGCTATTCGGCGAACTGAGAAGCGTGGCGACCGTGCTCGGGGACGACGGCTGCGACAGGAAATGCGTGACCGGCTGGCGAGGGTGATGCGATCAGAGCCGCTGGAGGATCGTCGCGTGATGGCCGGTCCCCAGTTGGTGGGGATATTGCCCGACGATGGCCAGCTGCTTGGTCTAAACGACACGCTGAACGTCGCGCCCCTCGATTTGACTTTCCGGTTCGACCAGAACCAAACGCTCGATTTTGCCACGGCGGCGACTGGCATTCAGATTTGGCGAGCCGGTTTAGACGGCGTTTTCACGCCGGCGACGGCGACGTCGGATTTCAACACGAACAATCTTGTGCAGGTAACGCTCTCGGCCAAGGCGCTGGGAACGAGCCAAAACGGGTTGCAGTTGTCGGTGACGAAGAGCGATTTTGGCGGGATCGGACTGCCGCGGATCACGGTGAACGGCACGGTGGTTACCGCCGAGTTGAACACGAATGTGCGCGGGCCGAGTTCGGCCCAGGACTTGGTCACGGCGATCAACTCGGATGCGATCGCGTCGACCTTGATGTCGGCGGCGGTGACTCGCGGTGTCGGCGCGACGAACATCGCGACGCCGGCGGTGAATTACAGTCCGTTGACGCTCAACGGCGCGAACGCGGCGTCGGCCGTGTCCGATTTGGGGTCGTCGGGTGCCGTGCAATTCCAGTTTAAGGCGGTCGCGGCCGGAGCGGCGGGCAACAATCTGCGCCTGGTGTTCACGAAGGCGGCGTTGGGGGCGGGGGTGGCGCCGGTGATCGCGGTCAGCGGCACGCCAGCGACTGGTTCCACCATCGCGATTCAGCTCAATAGCACGACCGGCAGCGTGACACGGGCGGCTCAGGTCGTCTCGGCGATCAACACGGATCCGCTTTCTAGTCCGTTGGTGCAAGCGTCGTTGATCGGTGGCAATCCGACAACGCAGATCGCGGCGAATCTGGTTCCCAATACGACGGTGCAGTTAAGCGGCGCGAACGACGTGCTCCTGAGCCCGGGGTACATCGGCCGGGGCGAGTCGGACCGCGAAGTGATCGCGCGATTCAAAGAGCGGCTGGTGGATGATCGCTATCAGATCGATCTGTTTGGATCGACGGCCGCCGCGCTGAAAAATGTGGATGGCGAGGCGTTCAACGGTGGATTGAACGTTCAGCGTCGGTTTGAACTCGATTTGGGCGCGTTTGTACTGGCCGTGGTGCCGCAACCGATTGATCGCGTTGGCACGACGCTGTCCCAGCGGCGTAATCAGATCGACGTTTATTTCAACGACGACGATCTCCATCCGACGCCGGTCGCGACGGGGCAGGTTTCGCCCAACCCGACGGTGGTCGATCCTGAGTTCTACCGATTGATTTTCACGCGGGACACGGTGGAGAACGTCGACGACACCACGTACCTGCCGACATCGATCGTATACGACCCGGTGCTCGATAAGGCCACGTTGACCTTCGCGGCGAATTTGGAAAGCCTGCCGGCGGGGCCGGGGACGTTCCGGCTGCGGATTGGTACCAACGAGGCGACGCCGCTGGCGCCGCAGCAGGTGCGGGAGGTGGCGAGCGTTGAGTCGGATTTGAACACAAGCGGGGCGGTGCGGGCCCGGTTCGAGGCGGT
>JBJTOW010000619.1:0-2808 GCA_046074805.1 Planctomycetota bacterium
TGGGCAGCTAACTCAACCACGTCAGCTGGAGAGTGGTGAGTGGTGAGTGGTGAGTGGTGAGTCGCTCCATTCCCCCTTGGGGTCGCCGCGATCACTTTGTACGACGGACTTCCAGTCCGTCGCCGGGATCAAGCGGCAAACGAACCTGAGGAACTTACAACTTCAACGGGTGCGAGGGCCACAACCGGGCCACACCCCTGGAGTCGTTGGTTCGTCCGCGACTTCACCGACGGTGCATTGATACTCGACGAAGCCCCGCGCTTTATACGCTGGCAAAGCGGACGGATGGTCCAAGCTACATGTATGAACCCAAACTCGCGTGCCTAGTCGCCACGCTCGTTCCACAGCCGCCGTGAGCAAGTAACCGCCGAGGCCTCGGCCGATAAAAGCCGTGAGCAGGCCGAAGTAAGCCAACTCGGGATCACCCAAGCGGGCATCGAGCTCAAAATAGCCAGCCGGCACACCATCTACCGACAACACCCAAGTTTCCACGCCCGGAGTGGACAAGTACGTCAGCCAGTCTTGGAACGACCAACCAAGACGATCCGTCCAACACCAGTCGCCGCCGACGCTGGTGTAGAAAAAACGATTCAATTCGGGGAGTGGCGTGTCGACACGGGCCAAGCAAACGCCAGCAGGTTTCGCGACGCTAGCGCGGAACGTCGATCGGTCGCGAATTTCAAGATAGTAGGTTGTGACAGCCCGCATTTCCGCCAACCCCGAAGATCAATAACGCCTCGCTGGTTATCTCCCGGCGCCGATATATCGCAACACGCCCAGTGTCGCCGCATCAAGGCCCACCACGGAATCGAATACCGCTTTTTATCGGCGAAAACTCTGGGTGGGTGTTCCGTCAAACGCGATTCCCTGTTCATCGCCACGCTTGTTATTTGCGACGGACTAGGAAGTCCGTCGTACGGCAGTCGGAAGACCGTGCCGCAACGAACGTATGAGTCCGTTACGGCACTCCACCCACGGCCCCGCCGGCCTGAGCCCCGGCCACCGTGGGCACGGCCAGCTCCGCGATAATGTCCTCGACAACCTTCGAAGCCAAAACTTTCCGCAGGCGACTTTCAGGTTTCAGGATCATGCGATGCGTCAGCACGGGGCCGGACACTCGCTTGACATCGTCGGGCAGCACATAGTTGCGGCCGCGGATCGCCGCCATCGCCTGCGAGGCGCGAAAGAAGGCGATCGCCGCCCGTGGACTCGCGCCCAATGCCACGTCCTCGTGCTCGCGGGTGTCGTGAATGATCTGCAACAAATAGCGACGCACCTTCTCGTCCATGAAAACTTCGCGGACCGCCCGCTGGCAAGCGATCAATTCGTCCGCCGAAACAACCGGCTGAAGCTTGTCGAGCGGATGCTCGCGTTGCAGCATCTCGAGCATCTTCAGCTCTTCGTCGAAGCTCGGATAACCCAAGCTGAACCGCATGAGAAAACGGTCCAGCTGAGCCTCCGGCAGCGGGAAAGTGCCTTCATGATCGACCGGATTTTGAGTGGCGATGACCAAGAATGGCGGGGCCAGCTTGCGGGTCACTCCATCGACAGTCACCCGCGTCTCCGCCATCGCCTCCAGCAACGCGGCCTGTGTGCGGGGAGTCGTGCGGTTGATTTCGTCGGCGAGCAGCACCTGGGCGAAAATCGGCCCAGGGCGAAACTCGAATTCCACGTTCTTCGGATTGAACACCGACACGCCGGTGACATCGGTCGGCAGCAGGTCAGGCGTACACTGGATCCGTTTGAAAACGCATCCGACGCTGGCCGCCAACGCTCGAGCGAGCATCGTCTTCGCAACGCCCGGAACGTCCTCCAACAACACGTGGCCTTCGCAAAACCACGAGACTAACGACAGGATGATCTGCGGCCGCTTGCCGACGATCGCCCGCTCGACATTGGCGATCACTTTCTTCGCCGTCCCCGTCACGTCGGCCATGGCCATTGCTCTCGTGTTGCCATCCCGGACCGCCCCGCCAGCCGAGTTTACGTCCTTCGCGTTTCGAACTCGGTGATTTTCTCCGCGTGTCGTAGCGTCAACGCAATGTCGTCCCAGCCATTGAGCAGACATTCTCGGCGGAACGGATCGACGTCAAACGACAGATCAAGCCCTTGGTTATCAGTGATCCGCCGCGTCCCCAAGTCCACCCGCAATTGATAGCCGGGCTTCGCGGCCGTGCGAGCGAATATCGTCTGCACGTCCGCTTCCGACAGCTTGATCGGCAACACGCCATTCTTGAAGCAGTTGTTGAAGAAGATGTCGGCGAAACTGGGCGCGATCACCACGCGGAAACCGTAGTTCTCGATTGCCCACACCGCGTGTTCGCGGCTGGACCCGCAGCCGAAATTACGACGCGCCACAAGGATCGACGCGTGGCGGAACTCAGGGCGGTTCAATTCGAAGGCTGGATCAGGCTGGCCGTCGGCCAGGTAACGCCAGTCGAAGAAGAGGAAGTCGCCGTAGCCGGTGCGTTCGATGCGTTTCAGGAACTGTTTGGGAATGATCTGATCGGTGTCGACATCGGCGCGATCCATGGTCGCGACGAGCCCCGTTTGCACAGTGAAAGGCTGCATGACAGATTCCAGTTGGATGTTGAATGTGGGAGTTGCTGGCCGCGGCGTGTTCAGCGTGCTCAGCGCGGCGGCTCAACGGCTGAAGGAAGTTGGTCGGTAACGCCGATCGCGCTGCTCGATACGCGATGCGGCGGTTATTTAAAGTGCCACTGTCGAATATCGACGAAGTGGCCAGCGACGGCGGCGGCGGCGGCCATGGCGGGGGAAACGAGATGAGTGCGTCCACCCTTCCCTTGG
>JBJTOW010000620.1:0-2867 GCA_046074805.1 Planctomycetota bacterium
CGTTCCCACGATCGCGAAATTCTTTCCGTCGATCGTTTCCAAACCGATGGCTCCCGAGCCGGACCGGCCAAATGCTTCCAGCGCAACGTTGCTAGCGAGCTGCAGCACATCGGTGCCGCTGCCGCCGTCCATCATGTCGCGGCCGCCCGTCGCCGCTTCCGCGCCAGCGAGCAGGAGAATGTCATTGCCCGCATCGCCGAGCACCGTGTCGATGCCCGCCTCGCCTCCCAGCTGGTCATTGCCAGCTCCGCCAGACAACGAATCGTTGCCCGCGCCGCCCAACAAGGTGTCATTGCCCGCGCCACCATTCAACCGATCATTGCCCGCCCCTCCGGTCAAGCGATCCACGCCGTCGCCGCCGTCGAGTGAATCGGCCCCGCCGCCGCCGATCAACGTATCGTCGCCCGCGCCCCCGATGAGCACCATCGCCGAGGCCACCGTGCTGGCGACGGTAACCGTGTCGTTGCCCGCCTCGCCGTTGATGGTGATCGAGTCGGTTGGATTCGTCGAATTCACTGTGAATCGGCCGTTGTCGGCGTTCATGCGGACCGTCAAGTTGGCTGCCCCGCCGCCTGAGGGGACCCACCTCGTCCCCGCGAACTTGGCGCTCGCCACCACGTATCCCGTGGAACCGTAGCTCAAGGTCCCTGCGTCCGACTTGCCCGGCAACACCAAGGTCATCGCTCGCGCATTTCCGACTGTGAGCGGCGGGACTTCGCCTTCGATGTCGCGAAACACAATCGGACCCCGAGCGCCTGCCACGGCCACCGTGCCGCTGAACAGAGCGGTGGAGGCCGTGGAGTAAGTGACGGTCGCGGCCGCGTCATTCGCCGTTGCGATCACCAGCCGGTCCGCATCGGCTGACGCCGTCCCAGCGTCGTAATCAATCCCGCCAGCCGGGGTCGGGTCACCGCCCGCCCAATCCACGAGCACCAAGTCATTACCGCCACGCAACGTCAAGACAAGCCGACCGCTCACACTGCTTCGTGGCACCGTCACCGAGTTGCCATTGACCGTCAGTCCCGGTGTGGATGCCGCGATTCCGTCGACCGCAGTCAGCACAATGTTGGAACCGTTCGCGGTGATCGCGACCTGGTCGCTCGCCGAGCCCAGGGTGTCGTTGAGCAACAGGTTGCCTTTGCCGTCGAGCGACGCGGTGAGCGACGTCGCCAGCATGCTCCGCCCCTCCAACGCTTCGAACCGGGGGACGGAACGAAATCGCCGCGAGTCCTGCAAACGCTTCCGAGATGAGACTTTACGATCGTTTGTCCGTCGTCGAAACATCGTCTACAACTCCGATTGGTCGAACGCCGTATCCCTCGCGCGGATACTGGCCGCCCCAGCCCGCCACCGCTCCACTTACCGAAACTAACCGCGAATTACGAAACGTTCAACGTTTTGCGCAGTTCTCTACTAGCTTTTTTGTTGCCGATTGAAATGGATGGGCCGATTCGCCTGTTTGGGGCGAACGGGTGGATTGGGGGATCTGGGATTTCTTTGGACGCGTGCTCGGCCAGCCTCGCGATCGCGCGATTAGGTGGGTGGCAGGAGGCGAAGATGGGTCTTCAAGTCCGCAGCGAGGCGAGATCGTGTTCCGTCGACTCGGAACCTTCGGGTGCGACGGACTCCCCAGTACGTCGCAACGCTGGCAGCGCAAAAACCTTGGAAGCTCGTTTTTCCGCGTGCCCGCTCCAGGAGTTGGCTTGGACAAAGCACTGGTCTCATATTCACCCCGATGGCGGTTTTTTTTGGCGGTCGCGATGAACAAACGCAGTCGTTGAAGCGTAACACTGGCATGGGCCGATTATTTTTCCAACTCATCGCCGTCGCCACATCGCTGATCCTGGCAAGTCCGCCAGGATTCTGTTCGATCGTTGTGCCGCGCAAGTCGGCCGCGATGACCAAGTCCACCGTCGTGCCGCGTCTGGCGAGCGTTCGGCGATGTCGATCCTGTCCGGTGGATGACCAATCGGGTCAGCGTCAAATCCCCGCCGAATCTGGCTGGCATTGCTGCTGCTCGATCGACCCGCGGTTGCCGCAAAAGCCCGTGCCTCCTCCCGATGCGCCGGCCGCCGTCCTTGCGGTCACGTGCCACAACGCGAGCGACCCGCAATGGGTCTGCGTGCCTGATCGCCAATCTCCAACTCCCAGTGGCCCTCGACGGCACGTTCTTCTCTGCGTTTGGCGCTGCTAATCGATAGTCGGCGTTCTCTTCACGAAATTCTTATTCGCGATGCCTTGCGTTCTCAGAACGCACTTTGGCTTGAGTCGATGCACCGATTTTTCATGAATCAATTTGGGAGAAGCTCACATGTCCACGTTCCTATTTAGCTCGAAATCGCTTGTCGCCGGCATCACTTCAACGATTGCCCTGATCGTCGGCGGATTCCTGTTCGGAGGAAACGCCAGCTACAGCGCGCATCCGGCGGATACGGCGGAAACGATGGCTCAGAAGAGCTGCCGCAGCTGTGAAAGCGGCTGCGTTTGCGTTAGTGGCAGTGGTTGCGCCGATGGCTGCGGTTGCGCCAGTAGCTGTGGCTGCGCCGATCGCTGTGATTGCGTCAGTGGCTGTGGTTGCGACGATGGCTGTGGTTGCGACGATGGCTGCGGTTGTTCCAGTAGCTGTGGCTGCGGTTGCGCCAGTGGCTACGGCTGTAGCTGCGGGAGCGTTTGCGGGTGCGATGCATGACTGAGAAGCGATAGGTTCCGCTGAACGCCTGACGCGGAACAGACGATTTCCCGAACGCTTCCAAGAACTCCCGGCCGAGGACAACCTCCGCCGGGAGTCTTCTTTCCATCGCGGTCTTCATCCACCCTTCATGTTCGGGTTGCGCCCGAAGTCTATACTTCAACGCACTTTCGTCGCC
>JBJTOW010000621.1:0-6507 GCA_046074805.1 Planctomycetota bacterium
GGAAAGGGATCGGAATGCGGAATTTGGAGTGTGAAATGAGAAATACTTGCCACAAGCCACTGAGCACTCGCAACTGAAAACTGAAAACTCTTTACTGACAACTGACAACTGACAACTGACAACCGACAACCGACAACCGACAACCAACCACCCAACCATCCCCATGCCTTCTCCCCGAGTTCTCATTCTCCGCGCTCCTGGTACGAACTGCGATCAGGAGACGGCGTACGCCTTTACTTTGGCGGGCGCGACAACCGAGGCTTGCCATATCAACCGGTTGCTGGCCGACCCCGGCTTGCTAGACCAGTTCCAGATCCTCTGCTTGCCGGGAGGATTTAGCTATGGCGACGATATCGCGGCCGGACGGATTCTCGCCAACCAGTTCCGCCACCACCTGATCGAACCACTCTCGCGGTTTCGCGATCGCGGCTCGTTGATCCTCGGGATATGCAACGGGTTCCAGATTCTGATCAAGTCGGGCGTGCTCTTGGCGGACGAGCCAACCGGAGTGCCGGCGACTTTGACATGGAACAGCGGCGGCCTGTATCAGGACCGCTGGGTGAATTTGCGGACGACGAGCGACCGGTGCGTGTTTCTCCGGGGAATTGATCGGCTTTATCTGCCGATCGCGCACGCCGAGGGCAAATTCGTGACGCGCGACCGCACGACCTTGGATCGGCTCCGCTCCGCCGGCCAACTGGCCCTGTGTTACGCGGCCCCGGAAGATGGTGGCGGCTCGGCGGTCGAAACGGCTGGCGGCGAACTGCCGTTTCCCCACAATCCGAACGGCGCGTTGGGGAATGTGGCGGGCGTGTGCGATGCGACGGGGCGGGTGTTTGGCTTGATGCCGCATCCCGAGCGGCACATTGATCCGACGCATCATCCGCGCTGGACGCGGTTGCCCGATCGGGCGGCCGGTGACGGACTGAAGCTGTTCCAGAACGCGGTCGAGTATTTCGCTTAACGGAGCGTAGAGCCCATGCGTAAAACGTTGAAGCAACGGTTGGTGGAAGGCGGCGTGATCCGGACGTTCGCGCTCGGCCGGGTCGTTCACCCGGTCGTGATCGAAATGTACGGACTAGCGGGCGGCTTCCATGGCTTTTGGCTCGATCTGGAACACGCCTTTATCTCGACCGAGCAGATGGTGATGGCGTCGCTCGCGGCGAAGGCGCACGACATGGACTGCTTCGTGCGGTTGGCTCCGTCCAGCTATGCCACGGTGACTCAGTGTTTGGAAACTGGCGTGGGCGGCGTGATGGCGGCGCAGATCCAGTCGGCGGACCACGCCGAGCAGTTCGTGCAGTGGGCCAAGTTCGCTCCTCGGGGCCAACGCGGCTTAAATCTCAGCGGCCGCGACGCCCACTACACGCACAAGACGGCCGCTCAGTTTATCGCCGACGCGAACCGCGAGCACATGACGGCGATCCAGATTGAAACGCTCGGGTCGCTTGACGACGCCGACGCGATCGCGGCGAACGACGCGGTCGATTTGCTGTTTATCGGTCCGGCCGACCTTTCGATAGCGCTCGGGGTGCCGGGGCAGTTCCACACGGACATCATGTGGGAGGCGATCGGCCGGGTCGCGGCCGCTTGTCATAAGCATGGCAAGGCGTGGGGCGCCGTCGTACCGGACCCGAAATTCTGTGATCGGGCGATGGAGCTGGGTTGCCGGATGCCGACGATGGGCAACGAGGTAGGCGTGATGCGCCGCGGTATCGAGTGGTTCCAGAACGCCTTTAGCAGCCAGTTCCCGAAGGCGATGTAGGGGACTCGCGTCATTCGTGGTGAAAAACCGTGGTTAAAAACGTAGCCCGGACGCATCAGCCGGCCAGTTTCCGCACCACTCCGACGACAACCCCGAGCACTTCGGCGCGGGGCACGTAGATTGGCTCCATGCTCGCGTTCGCGGGCTGGAGGCGGATGCGTTTCGCCTCGGGAAACCAGTATTTCAGCGTCGCTTCGCCCTCGGGCGTCTGCGCCACCACCATCTGGCCAGGCTGGGCCGTCTTTTGCTTTTTGACCACCACGTAGTCGCCGTCCGCGATTTGCGCCTCGATCATCGAGTCGCCCCGGACGCTTAAGACGAACAAGTTTCGCTTTTGAAACAATGCCCCGAGATCGATCCGTTCGTCCTGTTCGAACGCCAAATGCGTCAAACCGGCCGCGACCTCGCCGGCCAGCGGTAAACCAGGCTCGTCGTCCCCTCCCACACCCCGGGAAAGTTCGATCGCCCGCGATTTGTTCGGGCTGCGTTTTATCAGCCCCTTCTTCTCCAACGCCTTCAGATGGCACATCACGCCATTGGGCGAGCTAATCTCGAACTGGGTGCCGATTTCGCGGACTGTCGGGCCGTAACCGCGATTGACAATCTTGTCGCGGATAAAGTCGTAGACATCCCGCTGACGCTCCGTCAACTGGTCCAAAATCGACATGCTGTTCCTCGCAGTCCGACCGGCGAACGCCGGCGAAATTTGCTGTCCGGGAAAGTCTCGACGCTCAGGCGAATTGTAATATACACCCGTTCAACGTCAATAACATCTGTACAGTATTTTCCGGACTAACCGCGGACCAGCGTGCGCGCCGCTTCGATCGCGATCGCCTCCCACCCGCCGCATTCGCATTCGGCTTTCCAAAGATCGCCCAGGTCGGTCCCCAGCAATTCACTCCGAACCACCGAATAAATTGGTTCCGGCAGCACCAGGGCGATCGTCTCGGCGTTGTGCTTGCGCCGCAGTTTCTCCACGGCCGATAGGACCCGTTGCTGCGCGTCCGCGAACGGTTCGCCGGAGGGCGGACAGACCGTTTCCGGGTGCTCTTGCATCTGCCGATACACTTTCGGCTGGCACTGTCGGACCTCTTCGACCCGTTTTCCATGCCATAAGCCGCGATCGACATTCGCCAATTTCTCGATCGACTTCCACCGCACCTTCAGGCCCGCGGCGATCCCCGCCGCCGATTGCTCGGCGCACTGGCACGGCGAGGAATACACCGCGACGATTCCTTGCCGCGAAAGATCGCGGATCATTTGGGCGACTTGCCCCGCCCCGCGTTCATTCAAAGGTATTTCCAGCGTGCCCTTGATTCGTCCCTGGTCGTCGAAATCCGTCGCTCCCGGACGAACCAACACAATACTCGCCATACTCTCCGCCTATCGCTTTTCCGGGCCCGCCAGCGCCGTGAGACGCCGTAACGCCTCCCCGTAATCGCTCGCCCGGAATATCCCCGAACCAACCACCAACAACTGGGCACCCGCCGCCGCGCAATCGCCAATCGTCGCGTCGTTGATGCCGCCATCCATCTCCAACAACAGACGGTCGCCCGCCAATTTCCGTAGACGGCGAACCCGGTCAAGCGCCGCGCGGTCGAACGGCTGGCCGCCGAAACCGGCTGGCACGCTCATCACCAACGCCAAATCGCAGCTGTCCAGGCACTGTTCCACTCGTTCCAACGAAGTCCCCGGGTTCACCGCCAAACCGGCCCCTAAACCCATGTCCCGAATCGCTTTAAGCACACCGGCCGGCTCCGCCGTCGCCTCGACATGGATCGTCAGCAGATCCGCCCCTGCGTCGCGGAATTCCCGCAGATACCGCTCGGGACGCTCGATCATCAGATGGACATCGAGCGGCAATCGAGTCAAGCGACGCAGCGCGGCCACAATCGGCATGCCGTACGTGAAGTTGGGAACAAACATCCCATCCATCACGTCTAAATGAAAAGCGGCCGCGCCGGCCTCTTCAAGTCGGTGGACTTCACGCTCCAAGTTGCCAAAATCGCACAACAGCAGCGACGGCAACACGGCGGGCGAGGCTTGAGCTAGGTGAGCGAGACAGTCGCGACCTGACATAGGCTTGGCGCCGAGGAGCGGCACCGTCGTCGATTCCTCCGGAAGCACCCAATTGTAACACGGGGGCGAGCCGAAAACCTAGGCCGGTTCCGCTAGCTGCGAAGATCGATCTTGCAGCACCCCAAATTGAGCGTTCTCGCCACCGCCTGATTGGCGATAAACTCCCGGTTCAGCTCGTAGTAGCTGAACTTTCCGTCTTTCCGGATCGTGACCAAGTCGGCGTGAAACAAAACCCGTAAGTGGTGCGAGATGTTCGCGAGTTCCGTTTCCAATAGCTCAGCCAGGTCCGACACCGTCATGGGACCATGCTGCAACGCCCGCACGAGCCGCAGTCGAAGCGGGTCTCCCAACGCCTTCAGGTAAGTCGCGCATTGAGCGAAATCGTCCGTGTCGCTCCCGGCGGAATCATTCGCGGCCATAAATCCACCCGGACTGGAAAATCCGACAAGCCCCAGCCACATCGCCAACCGCTCCGATTATCCGCCTACCTGCCAGTCCGGCAAGCCTAGCGCCGTCATTGTCCCGCACCAATCCAGCCCACCCCACCCGTCCAACGAAAAGCTAAACTAGCCCCTTCGCCCAACGCCTTCCGAACGAGAATAGGAATCGAACCATGGATCATTCGAGTGGGTCGTGCTCATGTCCGACACGTTGGACGACCGCGAAAGCCGCGACACGGTTCGCCGTCGCCGATCGGAGTCCGCTTGCCAGCCTCGCCTCTGCCCAACTCCGGCGTCTGGGCCTCGCTAGCTTTTTCCTTGTCTCCTTGTCGTTGGCTGGCTTGTCCAGCGGTGACTTGAATGGGTCGAGCTTTTTCTCGGCCGGTTCATCCGGCCTGACCGCCAGCGCCGCGGCGGGGGAATGGCCGCTCTTTCGTGGCATGAACAGCACGGGACGCGCGGTCGGAGCCCAATCACTCCCCGCCGCGATCGGGCCGGACGCGACGCCCGTTTGGAAAACACCGCTCCCCCCAGGTCACTCGTCGCCCGCCATTTCCGGCGATCGAATCTTTCTCACGGGCGTTCGCGACGAGCGGCTCGTAGTGCTCGCCCTGGATCGCTCGACCGGCAAGTCGCTGTGGGAAGTCGAAGTGCCTCACGGGAAGCTCGAGTCCATCCATCAGATCGGCAGCCACGCTCAGAGCAGTCCCGCGACGGATGGCGAGCGGGTAGTGAGCTTTTTCGGGTCGAGCGGCTTGTTTTGCCACGATCGAGACGGAAAGCTCCTGTGGCGGCAAGCGATGGGTCCGTTCAACAACGATTTCGGCGCCGCCAGTTCGCCAATCATCGAAGGCGACTTCGTCATCCTCTGCCAGGACCACGACACTGGCTCGTTCTTAATGGCCGTGGACAAACGAACGGGCAAGACGCTATGGCGGACTGATCGCAGCGAGTTTCCGCGGAACTTCTGCACGCCGGTTATCTGGAACAACCAAGGCCGACGCCAGATCGTTGTCGCCGCGACGCTCCGCGTGGTGGGCTACAACCTTGAAGATGGCCAGGAAGCCTGGACCGTCCGCGGCATCTCGAGAACCGTGTGCATGACGCCCGCCTTGGGCGAAGACAACCGCCTCTATATCGCCGGCTGGGCGGCGGGCGGCGACAAAGACGCGCCGATCCGAGTCGCGCCGTTCGGTGAGGTCCTCGGGATGCTCGACGCCAACAAAAACGGCACTCTGGAAGAGAGCGAGTTCGCCGACGGACCGATCAAGCAGCGGTTCGGACAGGTCGATCGCGACAATAACGATCGGCTCGACCAAGCGGAGTACGACTATTTCCGCGACCTGTTCGAACGGGGCCGCAATGTCGTGCTGGCGATAAACCCCGGACCGAATGGCGAAGCGACATCAACGCACGTGGCCTGGGAACATGACCGGTTCGTTCCGTTCTGCGCTTCGCCGCTGGCCTACAAGGGACTTGTGTTCACCGTGAAGGATGGCGGCATCGTCTCGTGCCTCGACGCCAAGACCGGCAAAGCGTCCAAGACCGGCCGACTACCCAACACCAACAACTATTACGCATCGCCCGTCGCCGGCGACGGCAAAATCTACTTCCTCAACCAGGAAGGCCAGTTGACCGTCGTCTCCGCCGAAGCCGAATGGAAACCGATTCACACGGCCAACTTCAACGAACCGACCTACGCCACGCCGGCGCTGCTGGACGGCCGCGTCTACCTGCGGACGGCGTCGGCGCTATACTGCTTCGGAAACTAAGCCGTTCGGCAACGATATCAGGTGGGTTCGAATATGGCGAATTCGGTGAAGGCGGCGAGTACGGCGAAGGCGAAGGCGCCGAGCGGTAAGCCTGTGGACTCGCGGCTCGTGGATCGGCTGCGGTCAATCGTCGGCGCTGATGGCGTCCTGTCAAACCACTCGGAGCTGTTGGTCTACGAGTGCGATGGTTTCGTGATCGAAAAGAATTGTCCGGACGCCGTGGTGTTTCCTCGCACCACCGAGCAGGTCGCGGAGATCGTCCGCGCTTGCCGCGACGCGGGCGTGCCGTTCCTGCCCCGAGGCGCTGGCACGAGCCTCGCGGGCGGCTGTCTGCCGGTCGGCGGCGGCGTCATGATCGTGCTCACCCGGATGCGGGAAATCGTCGAAATCAACCTCCGCGATCGCTACGCCATCGTGCAAGCCGGCGTGGTGAATGTCTGGTTGACGAACG
>JBJTOW010000622.1:0-4179 GCA_046074805.1 Planctomycetota bacterium
CGATCTTTGCTTCGCTTGGTTGGCAATGTCCGTCGAGATCTCAATGTGATTGAGGGTGCTGCGCTCGTCCGATAGCCCTTGCTGCTGGTGGTGGTGGCCTCCTTCTTGGATGGCACTGTTGAGCCGACCCCCCACCACCGCGACGGCCGGATTGGTCGCGGGACTGCCTAAGAAGATCAGCGCCGGACTGGCGGTGCCGGGGTCGGAAATGGCGGGTGCGGCCGCCGCGATGGTGACCTCGACACTGAACAGTTTTCGGAGGAGTTCAGATAGCTCGTCCGCCGCGAACCGCTCGATCGCCGGCGCCTGCGGCCCGACAACGATGGTTACTCGCGGCCCCTTCTCGGTCGCAGGCGTCGGCGTCAGGGAATCGCCCGCAGCGAAGCAGTTCTTGTACCCCAAAGAAAACGGGCAACAGACTACGAAGACGAGCGTGACACAGACGGCACGCCAGAACGCGAGACAGCGATTGAAACGGCAACTGGAAGCAAGCGTGCGAGCGAGCGAATGGGGAAGCGAATGGGGAAGCGTACGAGTAAGCGTACGAGTTCGAGCGAACGATTTGTCGAAGCTACGAATGGGGGCTCCGACTACAGTGTTTGGGCTTTCAAGTCGAGCGCGCGACGCGCATGGCGACGGACGGCGCGACGGACTGGAAGTCCGTCGTACGAAGAATACAGCGTGCGATGCGCATGGCGACGGGCTGCGCGACGGACTGGAAGTCCGTCGTACGATGTATGCGCCCCGTTGATGATTTGATTGTCCGAGAGCGGGAGCGGGCCCCGTTGCAGGCGTGGAAACGACGTCGCTGCGGCGCATGGAGGAAGCCTCGGTGGAAAAGGGGACGCGAGCCGCCGGACGGATCATTCGGCCACGCAGTAAACTTTATCGCGAGTGCGGACGAACAGGCGGCCGTCGGCGATCGACGGGGTCGCCAGGATGTCGTTGCCCATGTCGTTGCGTGCAAGCACCTTCATGGCCGGGCCGTCTTCCAGCACGACGATGAAGCCGTTGCGGCCGGCGATGTAGATCTTGCCGTCCGCCGCGATCGGCGACGCGTAGTATTCGCCGAGGTTCTTGATCCGCGACAGTTGCCACAGCGGTTTGCCATCGGCGACTTCGAAGCAACTCGACAATCCGCCCGCTTTGACCACCAGCAGCCGCTCGCGCGTCACAAGCGGCGAGGAGAGGTTGGAGGGGCTGCGGTTCTCGAGATTCCATAGCACATGGGTCTTGGTCACATCGCCAGCGCCGCCGCCGCGAATCGCTTGGATGATGCTGCCGCCACCTGCTTGATTGGCCGGATGTTGAAACGCGGTATCGATTTCATCGGTCCCAATGTAGCCGTCCTTGTTGCGATCGCTGGCGTCGAACTTTTCCCAGAATTCCTGGGGCACTTCCTTGCGAGCGAGAATGCCGTCTTGATTGGTGTCGAGCCATTCGAGCAGTGCGAACTTGAGGGTTCGTGTAGCGTCGCCGTAGCTTTGCACCGCGACATAGATCACGCCGTCCTTGACCACCGGGCTGGTCATGATCGTGCGGAGCATCGTGTTGCAAGTCCAACGCTCGGCGCCGGTCGCCGGATCGTACCCCTTCAGTTTCCCCGAGCCGGCCACAACCACGTCGGTGCGGCCATTCGCCTCACAGAGCACCGGGATCGAGTAGCCGGCCAGCATTTCGTTCCGCGGCGTCCGCCAGCGAACGATGCCGGTCGCCGCATCGAGCGCGACAAGGTACGGAGCGAGGTCGTCGTCCTGGCAGAACAACACCAAGTCCTTGTAGACCACCGGCGAGGAGGCCGCGCCCCAATCCATCAGATAAGCCGGCTTGGGCAATTTCGACCGCCACAGATCGGCGCCGGTGGCCGCGTCCACCGCGATCATGCCGAGCGTGCTGAAGTACGCGAACACCCGCTTGCCGTCGCTCGCGGGCGTGGAAGACGCGTGGCTGTTCGGCGGCGTGATCCGCGGCAGCACGCCCGTGTCGAAGTCGCGTTTCCACAGCGACTTGCCCGTCGCCGCGTCATGAGCGAACAGCGAGAACTGCCGCTCGCCCGTCATCGCCGAATTGAAAACCCGGTCGGCGGCGATGATCGGCGAACCGATTCCGTCGCCGAGCGTCGCTTCCCACTTCACGTTGTTCTGAAAAGAAAACTCGATCGGCAGCGACGTGCTCGTCGACACGCCACTCGAATTCACCCCGCGAAATTGCGGCCAATCCTCGGCGTGTATCTTCCTCGCGGCGGCCTCGATGGCCAGCGCCGCGCCGACGAGCGACAGGGCGGTCAGCATCAACGTTCGGACATGGCCCACAAGGGCGATTCGGGGGGCGGAGCAACGCTGCATCGTCGGATTTCCTTGTCGATTCATTTGCCGAATCCGCAGTCGCTTTCTTCCTGCGGACCGTACGCGATTACGCGGGTGCGTTGACCAGTTCGGGGATCGGTTCGCCGCATTCCAGAATGCGGGTTGGCCGGCCGCCTAGATCGGTGAGTTTAAGCGACGGATCGATGCCCAGATGGCGGTAGACGGTGGCAAGCAGGTCTTGGGGCGAATAAGGACGTTCCGTGGGATACTCGGCCTTGGAGTTGGTCGCGCCGATGACTTGCCCCATTCGCAAGCCGCCGCCGGCGATGAGCGCCGAGTAGGCTTGCGGCCAGTGGTCGCGGCCGGTGCCTTGCGCGTTGTGGCTCAAACGCGGCGTGCGGCCGAATTCGCCCATCACCACCACCATGACGCGGCGGTCGAGTCCGCGATCATGGAGGTCGGTGATAAGTGCGGCGAGCGATTCGTCGAGATACGGCAGGCGGCGTTTCATGTATTCGGCGAAGTGGCCGGGACGGCCGGCGTTCATGATGTGGTCGTCCCAGTTGGTGAATTCGGGCCCGGTCTTCGGCGTGTTGATGTACAGGCTGACGACGGCCGTGCCCGCCTCGGCCAAGCGTCGCGCGAGCAGACACCCTTGTCCCCAAAGATGTCGGCCGTAGCGGTCGCGCAGCTTGTCGTCTTCGCGCGCCAGATCGAAGGCGGCGGCCACCGTCGGGCTCGTCAGTAATTCATACGCTTTGTCGCGAAAGCGATCGAGCGTTCGCACTCGCGGCGCTGCCGGTTCGTGGCCGCGGCGGAACTGGTCGATGGCGCCAAGAAGCTGTTTGCGATCGTGAAGCCGCGAGAGGTCGAGGCCGGCGAGCGCGATTTGCGGAGGGCGGTAGCTGGCGGCGGATGGATCGCCCATCTCGAGCGCCGCGTGTTCGTTCCCCAGATACGTTGGCCGTGTCATGTACGGTTTCTGGGGAATGGCGACATACGGCGGCATCGACCCGGGGCCTCGGCCGCGTTGCTGGCTGGCGATCGAGCCGAAGTCAGGGTGCTTGCTCTTCGATTGCGATGTCGGATCGAGCACTTCGGGCCGTTTGCCCGTGAGTGTAATGATGCCGCCGTCGCTATGAATGCCCACGTCGTGATTCAGGGAGCGGACGAGCGTAAACCGGTCGGCGATCGACGCCTGCCGCGGAAAGTGCTCGCAGATCTCCATCCCCGCGACCTTGGTGGCGATCGGGCTGAAGAGGCTGCGGTAGTCGGACGGGGCTGTGGGCTTGAGATCGTAGGTTTCGAGCTGCGAAGGCCCACCGTGTAGGTAGAGCAGGATGACGGAAGTGTCGCGCGGCGAGTGTCCAGACGTGGCGGTGTTCAACTCCTGAGCGGCGAGCACACGGTCGAGGCCCAATGCTCCTGGGATCAGACCGCCGAGCACAGCGCCGCCCGCTCGAAGGAACACGCGTCGGCCCACCGCATTACCCCACGAGTCGGCCCGGTGTCGCCGCGTTGCCATCGTGTCGGTATTCGGAAAATAAGTGCTCATGGGCAAGTAGGGTACTCGGCTCGCAGCCACCAAAAAAGAGATCTAGCCACGAGGACTGCCGTGTGCGAACGGCCCGTTTGAGTTTCCGTACTTTTTCCGCCGCTTCGAACGGCTCCTCGGGCCGGAAGTCGGCCGCGTATGAACAACTCAAATTAGGGCGGCAGATCGGCGTCGGCGGCACGCTCGACAAGGGCATTCGTCGCACGGACGGCGAAGTGCCATGCGAAGAGCAGAACGGCGACTCCCAGATAGCCGACGGCGTAAGATAGCGTGATGCGGAAATCGGCCTCCGACAACTTCCACGGGAGGAATACGGGG
>JBJTOW010000623.1:0-5990 GCA_046074805.1 Planctomycetota bacterium
TTGCCGAAACGATCGAACGATTGACCGGCTTTCGCGTACTGCTTGGCCTTGTAGTAGCACTGGCCGACGCGGAACGCCATCCGCGGCGCGTACTGGTGGCCGTTGTAGCGTTCCAGGAATTTTTCTCCAACCTGGGCGGCGATCGGGAAATTCTCCGCCTTATAGAAGTAGTCGCTAATCCGGATCATGACGTTCGGGATCAGCGCGCTCTTGGGATGGGTGGCGGCCAACGTCACATAGGCTTCCAACGCTTGATCGAACGCGCCGGCCTCCTCGTGGCACTGGGCCAGTTTGTACTGAGCGTCGGCGGCCAGCGGATGATCGGCGTATTGACGCAGGATCAATTCATACGACCGAATCGCCTCGTCGAACTGCGACAGTTCCTGGGCGAACTGGCCCAAGAGGTAAGCGATACGCGGAGCGTATTTCGGATCTGGATAATCCTCCATCACTTCGCGGAGCACGCGGCGACCGGCTTCCAAGTCGGCGTTCTTTTCCTCGACCCGTTCCAGCGTCTTGTGGCTCTTGAACAGCTCGAAGTAGCTCTCCGCGACGCGGAATTTGGTTTCCACCGCGAGCGTTTCGTTGTTGAACGTCTTCGTGAACGCTGAAACCAAGCCATCCGTGCCGACGACGACGGGAAGGTCGAGCACTTGTTCGTGGGTGCCGGTTTCCGTACTCGCCAATTCATCGACGTACTTCACGTGGACCATATCGCCGAAGTAGGTCTCGATCACCGGATCAACGGCTTGAACGTTGTTGGGCGTCGGCTTTTCCACCGCCTTCAAGGTCATGGAGCCGGTGAAGATGCCGCTATGGGCGAGCGTCTCGTCGAGCTTGACCAATTCTTTTTCGCCCAGGTCGGTGGTGACTTCGATCGTTACCGAGTCACGCGCATCGGACACATCATGGTCGGGATCGACGACGCGGACGAACAGTTTCTCCCCTACGTGCAATTGAAGGATATCCTTTTCGTATTCGCGATCGGTGCAGGCCAGTTCACCTTGGGAAACCAGTCGAGCCTTGGCGGCCAGATCGGTCGTTTTTCCATCGGGACGAAGTTCGTCCTCGTACACGCCTTGGATGATGTCCTTCCCGGACAAATTCAACACACGAGTCACGAGGTTCGAGCCAAGCTTGGCGGACGCGTCGTCATCCAGCCGAACTCGGCCGAGCAAGCCGCGGGGCATGTCCGCCGTGAGCGGCACGACGGCCGGACTGCTCTTTCCGCCGAGTTGCATGATCACTTGGCCGATGAAGCGGCCTTCTTCCAGAGCCCGCGTCAGTTGCAGATCGCCGGGCGTGTTCGTGAGCGCGCCGGAAATCACGCAATCGACGTCGACGGTCGAGCCATCGGTGGTGGCAAGCGTCACCTTGACGGTGCTGCGGCTATCCTTGGCGGCGTCGGGGTCGATCACTTCGACCGCCAGCGGCGCTTCGAAGGCGACTCCCGCCGTCGCCTGCGAGTCATCGGGCGGCAGATACGAGAACTGCGGCGGTCCCTTGGCTCCTGGCGGCAGTGGCGTGACCCGCGATCGCAAGATGCGGATGCGGCCCTCGGACGGTTCGTTCACAAACACGACCGATTCGCGAGGCACAGCATGGCCGGGGAATGTGTTCTGCGTGTCGATATAACGCAGGTAAAGTCGATCGCCCGCCTTCACCGGAATCGGCTTGTCGGGGTTGCTTTCCGGCGTTGGATTTTCACCGCCCGCCGTATTCACGCGGGGAGCAGCCGCGCCTTTTGTCGTGCTTGCGGAAGCCGCCTTGCCCGTCGACTTGCCAGGAGCCTTGCCGTCCTTGCCTGGTGCCTTCGGGGCAGGGGGTAGCAAGCTGGAAGTGTCGACTTCCTTCGTGAAAATCCCAGTGTAATTGTCGGTTTCCGTCGCCACGAGATCGATCGGATCATTGTCGTTGAGCAAGACTTGGAATCGCACCGTATCGCGTTGGTCGGTGCGATCCTCGTCGTAATCGACGATCTCGAAGATCACGCGTTCTCCCGGTTCAATCCGGATCAGTTCTTTGCGAACGGTCTGCACGGCGCCGCCGTCGCTTCGGAGGAAATCGTAGGCGATCGGACTGGTCTTCGCGTCGTGATACGTGGCCGTCAGCTTGCCCACAAGCAGTTGGCTTCCCGCCGCTTCCGATTGGCCGATTTCGTCCGTGTACGCCGCCGTCACCGTATCGCCACCGGCGATTTCCAGCACGTTGTTGTTGGCGAGCGAAAGGACATCGGTTTTCGTGGGAACATAGACATCGCTGGCGCGGGCGCCGGCGACTTCCACATGGCCGATCGCGACCGCCTCGCCGCGATATTCCCGGCAGACGAACCGCGTGTACCGCAAAGGAACAGATGGAAAGCGGAATTCCCAGTCGGTCTCAGCGACAATGACGCTCGCGCCCACGGCCGGCTTCAGCGTCACTCCACGGAGGTCCATCAGGCCCGCGCCCTTGATTTCCACCGGCTTTAGAGCGAGCGTTTGAGGACCGGCGGCGTCCACCAGGACGGTTCCGATCTTCACGATTTGGAACTTGTCGGCGCCCGCCGTGTCGCCGATCGCCGCCCGGAGCGTTTGCCGTCCGAGTTCCAACTGCACGGATCCGCCAGCGCCCGCGTGGGCGTAGTTCAGCCACACTTCGTAGGCGCCAGCCGTGGTTACGGGGAAATCCCAATGAACCCAGTCTTCGGGCGAGTTCCAGTTGCCTAACTTATCGGAACCGGCGGCGACACCGAAGGTTTCCGTCTTCTTGTGCAATTGGGCAGCGGCCGCCTTCAGGTCGATCACAGCCCCATTCGAAATGCCGCTGGCAACGCGCGGCGTGGCGAGCTTGCTATCGAAATCGGCTTTGCGGAACGGGGCTAGCGTCACCTGGGACTTGTTCAAATCGGCCCGCGCCCAGACGGCGGAGACCGGTTGGGACGCGGCGGCTGTCGCCGCAAACACCGTCAAATCGTGCAAGCCCGCCGTAAGCCAAACATCCGCTGCGCGGCCACCAGGCCCAAGCGGAAGCTCCAACCGGCCATCGATCACGATCGCGGTCAAAGTGCCATCGACGCGAATCCGAGCGGCCCCATCGCGAGGTTGCGCGAGCTTGCCGCTCCACACGATGGAAGCGGGACGTTTCGCTTGATCACTTTCGTCTTCGAGTTTCCAGTCGAGCTCTTCGACAACTTCGTCCTCGATCGGCTGAGCGTTTTTCGTCAAGGCGACGATCTGCGACCACAGCGTCGCCTGCGTCAAATTGCCGGCGTATACGCGTCGGCGCATCGCGCCGAAATCACCAGCCACGGGTTCGACTTCCGGCTCCGGCGGGTTCGACATCAAGCGGAACCAGAATTCACCATCTTGGCTGCCGAGCAGTTCGCCGCGTACCGGCGAATTCTTCGCGGCGTCGGGTGTGGACAGCTTGACGCGGCTGACGGAACGGAGGTCCTTGAGGTCGATGGTGAGCGACTTCGGCGTGGCGCCGTCCGGAGCGCTCATCCAGAACGTCGTCGGATCGCGATCGATGGCCATCAACGGGTTGTGGTCGATCGCCGTATCGCTAGCGCGAGCGCCCGCCGGCAATTCGCCGGTCAGCGCGGTGCCTTCGAACACACCGGTATGCGGACCGGTTTCGACCAGTTTCACTTGGACTTGGTCGCCGCTATCCGCCGAAAGTTTCACGGTGACTTCGTCGGGATCGTTGTTCAAGTCGCGATCTGGATCGCGCACTCGTAGGTAGACCGTGTTGCCTGGCTTAATCTGGTTCTCCGGACGGAACTGCGACACGCGTTTGTCGCCTTCGTCCTCGGCGGCCTTCGCTTCATCTTCCAGCTGCTGGCTGAAAGAGCGGGCCGCCTTGTCGACGATCTTGCTGCTGGACACATCGAGTCGTGCGTCGGCGGCGACGCGAATCTCCACGTCGGAGAGCGGCACGTTGCGGAATTCGGCTTTGAACTCCGCCGGATAATCGCACTTGATCGTGTCGCGGCCGGACAGCTGAAGCACCGAGTCGTTCTTGGTGACGCTTCCCAGCCGAGTTTCCAGGTCGACGCGGAACAGGCCTTTTCCGGCGCCAGAGCTGGTCAGGAAGATAATCTCGCTGTCACCGCCCGGTTCCGTGGTGACTTGTACTGGAATCCGATTGTGGCCGCGGCTGATCCCTAGATCGCTGTCATGCACAACGATCGATAGCGGCTGTCCCGGGACGTGTCGGCGTTTGCTATTGCGGCCCAAGCGGCCGACCGTGCGAAGCAGGTTCAACTGATCCATGTAGCGTTCCTCGGAGCCGTAGACCTCGGCCAAGCCGAACAGGGCTTGATTGGCGAGCTCCACGTTGGGAACGCGTTCGAGCACTCCGCGGAAGATATCGCGGGCGTCTTCACGGTCGCCGCGGCGGAACGCGAGCACACCGCGAAGGAATTCGGCCCGCACCACGACGTCGGCTTCTGGATGGCGGGCAAGCCGTTCGAATACAAGTTCGGCCTGATCGAACACCTTCTGCGCCAGGAAAGTCTCGCCCGTTCCGAATTCGGCCT
The DNA here is from genome assembly GCA_046074805.1 of Planctomycetota bacterium. Classification (GTDB taxonomy): domain Bacteria; phylum Planctomycetota; class Planctomycetia; order Pirellulales; family Pirellulaceae; genus CAIXSC01. The sequence goes on from JBJTOW010000623.1 coordinate 4,523, forward strand.
CGATCGCCTGCGGCGTGTTCGGGTAGCGATTGACAACCGTCGTGTACTCGTTGCGGGCCACATCGTAACGCTGAGCTTTGAAAAAGTTCTTCGCCAGCAGCAGCTGAACGCGGGCTTTGTTGGCGTCGTCCACCTGCTTGGATTCCGCGTTTTTCACAATCCAGCCGCGGAGCAATTCCTCGACGCGATCGTGGTTTTCGTCGCCACCGGCGGCGATCAAGCGATCGCACACAAACGTGACGAGGTCGACGGGCAGTTCGGGCACATTGGCCGCGAACAATGCTTGGTTGGCGGCATAGGCGTCGAAGGCGAGACGCTCGTCGCCCAACCGCAAATACAACGTGGCTTGGAACAGCGGAGCAAGAGGACTGTTGTCGTCCAGCGTCAAGCCAACAGCGCCCATTCGGGCATAGCTTTGCGTGACGATATCGCGTCCCGACTTCTTTCGCGCCTCATCCACGTTCGGGATGTTCGCCAACATGCCGGACGCCACCGTCGCGGCGGCGACATAGTCTTTGCGTTCAAGAGCGGCTTGGGCGAACGGCGCCATTCGATCCCAGTCGTACCATTCGTTGCCGACCGCGCGGGTCGCTTCGCGATAGGCGAGCAACCGGGCCATCGGGGTAAGATTGGCGGGCGGAGCGGTCTCGATGATCGCCAACGCTGCGGCCGACGAGGCGGGCTCGACCTGCAGGTCCCGAATCGCCGCCAACACTTTCAGCTTGGCGTCAGCCGGCGCCATCATGTTGGCGCGAATCGCGTCGAACCAAGCACCGACGGTCTGCCAGTCGAGGTCCCACAAGCGGAACGGCCGCTCGTCTTGGCGTTTACGCGCCTCGCGGAGCGTCGCGTCGAACGTCGCGAAATCGTTCGCGGCGAACGCGTCCTGCGCCTTCCACATCGCGAAGCGACCGTGGTAGTCGGTATTCGCCTTCAGCAAATCGGCCAGCAAAGCCGCTCGCTGAGCTGGCTCTTTCAGTCGAGCCAGCAATCGCGAGGCGCATTCGCGGGATTCGCCGTGTGTCCGATCGTGGTTGACGTAAACCGTCCAGTAAGCCACCGCTTCGTTCTCAAGTTGAAGCTTCGCCAGCGTGTCGCCGATCGCCGACGCGTAGGTCGGATCAGGAGCGAACTTTTTCGCGGCCCTCTGTATCCAATCGAGCGATTGCTTCGCGAGGTTGGCGTCGTTGGAACGGTCGGCGGCGATCATGAGCCGCCGCCAGGAATCCGGATACGCGCTTTGAGGCTCGAACTTCATCAGGTGCAGCGCCGCCTCTTTGCACACTTCCTGCGGACTGTAATCGGTCGCCGATTCGAGGTAGGAGACCGCCGCATTGTAATCTTGCGGGAACCGTTGGCACCATTGGCCCCAGACGATTCCGGATTTCGCGCGTTCATTGGCGGGCCCGTACGACCGATAGTACTCGGCCTGCGTCGCGAGCAGCGTGCGGGCGAGACGATCGTTCAA
>JBJTOW010000624.1:0-2611 GCA_046074805.1 Planctomycetota bacterium
GTAAGCGCTGCGGCTGTTGGGGAGTGACCAGCGGTTGCCGAGTCCACGGCCCCGAAATTCGGATTCTGTGCAGACGCCAGCGGCGAAATATTTCAATGAGGTCAATGGTGGGTAGTAGGCGACCTCGTTCGTGCAAATGCAGTCGTTGGGCCTCGCCTTGCGAGTCAGCACGTTGACCCACGTGCCCGCTTTCACCTTGCCGACCAGCGTGCCCGGATCGACCGAAACTTCGATCGGCTGCGTTTCCACACGGACAACCGAGCGGCCCGCCTTGCCCGTCTGCTTTTTCGCGAACGCCACCAAGGCGTCGCGTTGGGCCGGATTGGCTCGATCGTCGACGATTACGAGCGACTTGATCGATTCCGGCGCGTCCAGGCCGCCGAAGCCGAGCGTTTCCGATGCCCTCACCACCATGACGACGTTCAAGCCGGAGACATCGACGCCTTCGAACCGGCCATCGGCGATTCCCCACGCCATCACCGCATCCTTGCCCGTTAACGCCATCTCGGCGTTCGCGAAGCAAGGGCCCGTATAAACCTGGCATGAACGACTCTCGACGTAGTAGCCGCGAACCTCACCGCGAGTGGCCGCTTTGGCCGCGCCTATCACCCCACTCGCCAGCTCGGTCGACGAAGCCTTCGCCCCAGCCGCCTTGTTTGCTACAGCCGCGACCACGGTACCGCCAACCGCTGCCGAACGGGCCACGGCTCGCGTTTCCGACGCCGCAAGACCCCCGTTAGCAACGCCACCGCTGGCCGATAGTCCGGCCCACACGCTGGAAACTACGGTCAATGTGGCGGCCGCCGTCGGTGCCACGGATTGGAGAAAACGACCCGTCCACGTTCGCCAACGACGTGCCATGGAATTCCTCCTGGAATCAAAAATCGATGCGAGGTTGGGAGACGATCAAAAAACGATGCCAAATTTTCGCTCGCAAGCGAGCGTTAACGGACTGCGAATCACCGACCTGGGCAGTTTAGCCCTTCCCCGTCCCGCCGTCTATTGACACCATCAGCGCCGCTGCCAAACGCCCCATTGGCCATGATTCTCGTCGACTTCCACGCGAATCTCGGCCGGTTCAAAGCCGCAACGACTACGGAGCGCCTCGAGCAGACGTTGTCCCAAATACTTGGCGAGCAGTTCCGCTGTGGTTTGGACAAGTGGCAGCAGGGCGCAGTCGCCGCGGGGAAAAACCCAGCGCCGATCCTCGAAGCGGGCCTCGACCTCGCGTTCCCCAACTTCAACGCGAATCGCGGGATGCTCGAGCGGCAGCAGCATCCGGTGGTCGAGTTCGTCGGTGAGCGTCCGCAGTTCGTCCCGCAAGGCGATGAAGTCAACGACGTACTGGTTCTCGTCCAACGGCCCCGACACCTCGACCTCCACGGCGTAGTTGTGCCCATGGAGCCGCTCGCAAATGTTCCCGTTGAACGTGATGAAGTGCGCCGCGCTGAAAACGTGGCACTCCTTCGATAGCCGCACTCGAAACGACTCGTTCATCACCCCTGTTCCTCAGTCGCCACGCGGGTCTATCGGTTACGGATTCGCCGCCTTGTACAGATTCATCGTCAAATGGGCTTGGCCTTGGTGGTGGGCTTCATGCCAGGCTAGCAGATCGAGCACGGTGCCAAGCGTCAACTGCCGCTGGGACAAGGCGGGGGAAATCCAGCCAAGTTGGCTTTCCTGGAAAGTGGCCAGGGTCGCGAGCAGGCTGGCACGGGATTCGTCGAGCACTTGGCGGATCGTCTCGAGGGACGGGATCTCGTCGTCTGGCACGCTGCCGCCACGGAACCGCGCGACCAAGGCCGCGTCCTTAGGTTGCGAACCAGGGACGAGCCGCTCTGTCGCGAACAACTCTTCCGTCACCCCGACATGCATTAGCTGCCAAGCGATATGCGCCCGCCCCGGCCCCGGCCGATAGCCGAGCACGCGGATGGGATCGGGCTCGGCCGCCACGCGATCGAGCAACGCGAGCGTGCGGGAACGGTAAAACGCATAGGTTTCGAAGGCGATCCGAAAGCGATCCATGGTCGATCCTCGAGAGACGCGGAGCGTATTGCCGCGCGGCGCGTCCCGCCGCGAGCGGCGTCCGCTGGCGGTCAGCGAACGCTCGCCTTTATAATCCGAGTCCCGCAGGAGGAACCATGCCCGTCCAGATGATGCTTGCCCGAATCGTCCTCAACGAGATCACGAATCGCAATCTGATCTTCCTGCGGGAGATCGACGGCGAACGCCAGTTTCCCATTGAAATCGGCATGTGTGAGGCGAAGAGCATCGATCAGCGGGTCAAGAAGCTTCACAAGGCTTTGGTTCCGCCCCGGCCGCTCACCCACGACCTAATCGTTCACGCCGTCCAGCAGATGGGCGGTCACCTGGAAAACATCTTCATTACCGAACTGCGCAGCGACACGTATTTCGCCCTCATCCGGATTCGCCGCGGCGACGAACTGCTGGAACTGGACGCCCGTCCCTCGGACGCCATCGCTGTCGCCGTCAGTTGTTCGCCACCCTTGCCGATCTTCGTCGCCGAAGCGGTCATCGAAGCAGCAAGCGGGTAGCAGGGATGAGGGGTGAGGGGTGAGGGAATCGAATGCCGCTTTCCCGCTGAATCGCC
>JBJTOW010000625.1:0-2598 GCA_046074805.1 Planctomycetota bacterium
ATCCCGGTCAACGCATCGGCGCCATCGCCAACCGTATCCTCGGTCACGACCACCTCGGGACGCCAGGTCCGCAACTTCGTCGTCAACTGCTCGACGAGACGCTCGAAGCCTCGTCCTTCGAAGCGTTCATTCCAGGCGGCGACCAGTCGCTCCGCCGTCGGTTCCAAACCCCGGTCCTCGACCGGGAACCGTTCCAAAACTCCACCGCCCGAGGCGCCGGCTTCCAGTAACGCGGCATGAACCCGCGCCGCGAGGGAATGTCGATGCGCGTCCCCCAGCCAATCGGTCACCCGAGCTGTCGCGGCGACGTTGGCGGTCGAGTAAGCGGGCGCACGGGTGGTCTCAACGGTAGTGTTATCGGTGGTCGAGTTGGCCGGTACGTTGGCGGGCGATCGGGTCGAGCTACTCGCGGATGTCAAATCGCGGTGAAAGAGCAACTCGGCGACCGCGAGATATCCGTCGTTCCCAGCGGTTTGAGCGAACAATTCCAGCGGAAGACGCGATTCGTCGCTGAACAGACCCAACAAGGCGACTCGGCCGCGGCCTTGGGCGCGTTTCCAAGTCTGGCCGCCATCGCGAGTGGCGAGAATCTGGCCTAAAGCTCCGACGGCCCAACCGCGTTGTCGATCGAAGAATCGCACGCTGCGCAGCGGCGCGGACTCGTCGGTTCGCAACAGTTGCCAAGATTCGCCGCCATCCGCGCTGTGCAGCACCACGCTGCCGGGATCTCCGACAATCCAGACGCGGCCATCCAGCGCCGCGACGCCGCGCCAATCGACTTGGCCGCAAGCGAGCGGTGGCGGCGTGGGCGGCTCGAGCCAACTGCGGCCGCCGTCGTAACTGCTCAACACCAACCCGTCGTCGCCAACCAGCCAACTTGGGAACCCCCGTTGAGGCTCCGTGGCGGTGGCAAGCGTGATCGCGCGGATCGAACGGCCACTAGCGGCGGGAACGACTTGCGGGGCGAGCCCATCGGCGGCCAATTGGGCGACAGAACCGTGCCGGCCCGCGACGATACCTAGCCGTGTTCGACCGGGTTTCGCGAGCCAGTCGCCCGTCAGCCACTGGCCACAGGCGGGGCCAGGGACCGGCGCCCAGGAACGTCCACCATCTTCCGAACGGAACACGCCCGTCGGGTAGAGCGGGGTCGGTTCGCCAACAGCCCAACCACGTTGGGAATCCGAGAAACGCACTTTCAACAATCGTGGCAGAGTGCTCGCGGGCACCGGCATCCAGTTCTGTCCGCCGTCCCGCGTCCGAAGCACGGCTCCGCGACTCTGGCCGGTAGCCGGCTGATGCCAACCACCAACAATCCAGCCGTGCTGCGAGTCGGCGAACCACACCGACTCCCAACGGCAACCCGACGGCGATTCGCGTCGCCGCCATTGCCTGCCGCCGTCGCTCGTCGACCAAATCGCGCCCCGATCACCGACCGCCCAGCCATGTTCAGGATCGAGGAAAAAGAGATCCGTCAGTTCGGCGTCGGCAAGAGCGTCGGACAGTCCAACGTTCGGTTCGCCACGCGTTGTCGGCCACGCGACCAGAACGAGCCACGCGAAGCACACGAACGCGGCGCGTCGAAGCCCGCAACACGCCAGGTTACGCAACGCGACCACGCCGCAAACCGCCCATGTCATTCGCGTCATCGACGAGTATCCATCGGAGTGACCAAGGTGGATCGGCCAGCGGACGGACGGCGACTACCGAGCTGTTCGGCTTCGAGTTGTTCGGCTTCGAGTTTGCTATCTTTCAGTTCGCTATCTTCGAGCCGTTCCGCTTCGCGACGCAGCGACTGGGCGAGTCGGCGAAGCCGTTTGGACTCGGCGCGTTTCTGTTGCTCGTCGAACTCGTAAGCTTGCAGGTCTAATTCGCGGGCCGAGTTTCTCAGCGAGGCGATGGTGAGTTGGACGATAGCGAGTGGTTTTTCGTCATTGTCATCGTCATCTTTATCGGCGGTCGCTCGGCTGTCGGCGGTCAACTGGCTGTCGGCGATCGCCTGAATATCAGTGGTCACTGGGTTGTCGGCGATTACTGGGTTGGAAGGCTGCGCGACACGTCGTAGCGCGTCGACGAATAGGTTGTCGTTGTTGGCAATGCTCGGGATGACGGCTCCGACCGATTGACGGATGCGAGCGATTTCGTCAAGCGACGGTTCGGCGATCATGGGCAAAGGATGGGAGGCCCGGATTGTCGCGGTTGGCGGCGGTTCGTCCGCTGCGACAATCTGCCAAGCGGTTCCAGCGAACGCGATCACCGTCAGGATCGCCGCGAAGCTAAACAGGGACATGACACCGTCGAGCCAACCGAGAGTTGGCAAGCAGATTCTTTGAAACGGTTCGACTGCGGCAGTAGGGTGGCGGGCGACCCAGCGCATGTCACGACCTCCGTGTCGCGAAAAGGGTTTTGCGCCGTATCGTCCTGAACGGCGATTCCGTCGAAGAGTATAGCGCGACGGGACCGTTGGCTCAAAGATCAAAACGGCGGCCGAAGCCCTCGTGCCCTCGTTGAACGACGGACAGCCCTGTCCGTCGCGAAATGGACACGGCGACGGACTGGAAGTCCGTCGTACAAAGAGGACGGTCCGGCGTTCCACGAGGA
>JBJTOW010000626.1:0-2512 GCA_046074805.1 Planctomycetota bacterium
CGGGATGCCTTGGCCCACCAGCGGTTGGCGTGTGGCGAGTGAACGCAAAGTGAAGCGATTGCGGTCGTTGTGAAAAAATCGCCCAAAACATCGAAGGAGCGTGATGACAAAAAAAAGTCAGAACGTTTTTGGAAATCCGAACCCCCAGACGATCGATTGCTGTTACGGATTGCGACCGGCTCGTAATCACGTCGCAGTGGCCGCGTTGGCCGCGCGTGGTCGTGTATATTCGGGCTCGGTTCCACATCCGTCGCCAGCGGTTCGTTTTGCGGTTCGAGTCGTTTTTTCGCGACAGTTCAACTAGGTCTAGCTTCTATGATCGCCATGCGTCTCACCAGCGCCGCCCTGATCGCCGACCCGATTGGCAGCTATCCCGCAGCGACAGTCGCCTGCTTCGACGCGACCTGCGGAGAACTTCCGCGGCGGCGATTGGATGACGCCACGAATGTGCGTTTCCTGGAAAGGCTGTCTTCCGTGGGCGCGCCCGCTGTGCTCATGGCCGCTTCGACTGGGCATGGACATGTGCGAACCGTCGACGAACTGCGGCATTGGTTGTGGGTGGCGACGACGGCGAAGTTGCGTCGCACGGTGCCTATGGCGCTGTTGCGGCCGGAGGATGGGGTGGAGGCCAATCGTGGCTTGGTCCGCGACCTGCGCGAGTGGGGCTATCCCGTGGTATTCATTCGCCCTGGGACAAATCTGTCCCGCGAGGCGACGGACGCGGAGGTGGCGGCCAATATGCGGCCACTGGTCGAGGCGGCGGCCAGCGAACGGTTGGCGGTCGGTGTCTATTCGATTCCAGATGTCAGCGGCGTCCGACTGACTCCGCATGCCGCCGCCGAATTGGTGCGCGGCCCGGGTGGCGGCAATATCGTGGCGGTGAAGGTGACGGAGGCGAACTACGACACCAGCACCCTGCGGTTCCTTGAACACCCCGGGCTGCGGCATTTGAAAATCGTGCAGGGCTGGGATCCGCATCTGTCACGGGCTCTGCAAGATGGTCCATCGTACGATCCCCAGCGGCGGCAGCGATGCGGCGTGACGTCGGGGCCGATGTCGTTCGCGGTTTACCAATATCTGCATCTGCTCGAGGCGGCCCGAAGAGAGGACTGGAGCGAGGTCGCCGAGTCGCAGTTGGCGGTGACCACTCTGTTCCAAGCGATGCAAGATGATCCCGCTAAGTTCGCGGACCTACAGCGAGCGAAGTATGTCATGGGACTAGGCCAGCCGCTTACTGGCACGGTCACCACGGCTCAGGTGGAACGCCTCCTCACCGCGCTTGTCGAATTGCCCCGGGAGAGCGATCGCTTCCGGCTGGCTCGGAGCCTCGATCTTCTGGGTGACGGTCCGTTTCACGACCGTCTGGCGGCCTTGTCCCATGCCGACGCCTACACAACGGTCGCCGCGTTGCGCGAGCAAATGGCGCGGTTCGTAGCCGACCGCGACTGGCGCCAGTTCCACTCGCCAAAAAATGTCAGCATGGCGTTGGCGGTGGAGGCGGCGGAACTGATGGAGCATTTCCAGTGGATCACCGCCGAAGCCTCGCGACGCCTACGGGAACAACCCGGCGAATGGCAGGCGGTTCGCGAAGAACTCGCCGATGTGATCGGCTATGGCTTGGCGATGGCCAACGAACTGGACATCGACGTCAGCGCGGCGATCCACGATAAAATGGCGCAAAACCGTTCCAAGTACCCGGCCGACAAGTTTCGAGGCCGATTCGAATAGACGCGAATCCGCGTTAAACTGTCGAGCATCGCGAGCCGCCTGGTGGCTAGCTCGCCTTTCGATCGATTACCGCTCCGCCGAGCCTAGTATGGCACGACCTGAGATTCGGCGATCGCGAACGCGGTAGCGCCGCCGCACCGCGGACCGACGACCTCGGCGTGGGATGCTCCATAGGCGATCCCATAGCCATTGGCGCCATAGTCACCGCCTCGGCAACTCCGACTGGTCGCGTAAACGCGTTGGTAGCCGGTGTTACAGCCGCCTTGATAGACCTTGGCGGTGGTTGTGACGCGGGTCACGCCATGGCACGATCGGCTCTGACTCCGTGGAGCGGCCTTACCACCGCAGCAACAGCCGGATCCGGGCGATTCGACTCGCGGCCGAACAGGTGACTCCATTCGCGGCCGGCTATGCGACTCGCCCGAAAGGATAGTTTGGCCGCCCTGCTCCGCGACACCATGGATCTTCACCCGAGCTGCGCCCGACGCCGTCGCGCGGATTATGGTCGTGCCGCCACTGCTCGCCGCACCGACGACGTGTATCTCCGCTGCGGTCCCCGCCAACGGCACCTGTGTCAACACCACCATCAAGCCATACAACAAACTTCGCATTTTGTCTCTCCCTGTCGTTAAAAGAAACGTAACAAGACTCTATAACACTCATTTCCCGCACAGCACCAAGCTCGCGGCCGGCGAGCCACGAGCGTTCTTTGTCGCTCGACTACCGCAACCACTCGATGACGACTTGCCGCAGCGAGTCGGGCAGCACCGCCGCGCGATCGAGC
>JBJTOW010000627.1:0-9815 GCA_046074805.1 Planctomycetota bacterium
TGACGAAGCACTAGGTCTTTCCCCGACCCAGGTCGCGGCGGGCTAACAGACCATAGACCGCGACGCCAACGGCGGTCAGAGTCGCCAACCTGCCGACTGCGGGCCATTCTTCCCAAGCTGTCCAAGTCGAGGCTTGGCCGCGAATGAACCAAACCGCCAGGCCCATGAGCAGCGCGTTCCGCAACGGCCCCACTAAGCCGCGAAAAACGGCGGCGAACGATACGCCCGTTTCGCGCATGGCGAACCATTGATAGGGCGCGAACAGTACTAACGCGAGCACCATCGAATAGCTGGCGGCCACGCCCTGGGCCGCCCCCCAGCTATCGCCCCGCGCCATTCCGCCCAACCAGTAGCCGGCGACGTAGCCTTGCGCTTGCACCAGGCCCAAGACACACGCGGCGCGAGCCAGCCAAGCTGCTCGGCCGCAGGCCATCAACAAACTACCCGTGATGTTGTAGAGCCCATGAACCACAACCGCCGGCGCTAACCACGCCAACACTCGACCACCCGCCTCCCACTTCGATCCGGCGAGCACACGCATGATCTCGTCTGCCGTCAGCGTCATACCCACGCCGCACGGAAACAAGATCACGGCGGTCAAGCGGTAGAAGCGAGCCGCTTGCTCCTGATAACTTCGCGGCTGGCTGGCGACGCGCGCGAGTGTCGGCAGCATCACGCTCGACACGGCGGAAGAGACGAGCAGCACCGGTTTCATCATGAAGTTGAACGCCACGGTGTACATTCCGACCAACGCAAGACCCGCCACGGGGTCGCCGCTTCGCTCACCCGCCGGTATCTCGGCGACCACCGCCGCTCCGACCAGCGAGCCTCCCAGCATGAAGTACAGCCCAAGTTTGTCCGCGTTCTGGCTCACGTAGAACACGATGTTCGCCAACGTCGCATGGCCCGAGAACCGCAGCGCCGCTCGCCAACCTTCCCGTTCACTGCCGGCGCCATCGGGCCGCAACCGCCACGGCCATGTGGGCCGCCAAGTCCCGCCCCGCCATGCTAAAACCGCCAACAAGGTCCATTCCAAATACTGTTGAGCGACCAAGGCGCACCACGACCAGTCGACGACCGCCCAAGCGATCGCCACCGCTCCAGCGATCGTTTGAGCCAACCAGCGCGACAATGCCGCTCGGCGGATCTGTAGGCCGCGTTCCAGAAGGGCCAGATGTTGCGAACCGAGCGCGGCGACCACGGTGGTGCCGGCGAGCGTGGCGGTGACCGTCAGCAACCGCGGCGCATCGGCGAGCCACGAGACGCACCAGGCGATCGCGATGCTCGCCACGCCGGCCAAGACGCTGAGGATCAAATTCCACCAGAACAGGCGATCCAGTACGCCCGGAGCGGCGGTGGCATGCTGGATCGTCGCCAATCCCAGCCCGGACTGCGCGACCATCCGTGGCAAGGTGACCAAAAGCAAGGCCGTGTTGAAGTCGCCGAACTCAGTGGGCGCGATCCAACGACACAGCACGCCAAACACGACTAGCGAGGTCACTTGCGCCGCCGCCTGCGTCGTCAGCGCCCACCAGGTGCCGGAGCGGACGGCGGACAATTCGGGATCGCTGCGCCCTTTCATAGGAAATCCAAATGGCCGCTTTCAACTAATACCGAGCGATGCAGTACAGCGCCCAAAAAGCGTCCTTCATGCCGATTTTTTTGCCCTCCGCGTACGAGCGGCGGGCGTAGCTGATGGGAAGCTCGAGAAACCGCACGCCCGGTAAGCGAGCACACTTCGCGGTAATCTCCAATTCAATCCCAAATCCCTTCTCGCGCAATGTCGCGGCAATCGGTTGGATCAGTTCACGCCGAAACATCTTGTAACACGTTTCGACATCGGTCAGCTTCAACCGCGTGCGGAGATTGGACAGTCGAGTGAGGAATCCGTTCCCATGCCGATGCCAAGCTGGTGAAACGGTGGTGTCGCCAGCCAGGAATCGACTTCCATAAACGATGTCAGCTCGGTTTTCCAGCAACGGCCGGAGCAACTGGGGAAACTCGCCCGGATCGTACTCCAAGTCCGCATCTTGAATGACGAGCACGTCGCCGGTTGCCTGCAACATGCCGGTCCGCACGGCCGCCCCTTTCCCCTGATTTCGCTCATGGAAGACGACTCGCAGCGATTTCCCCGCCGAGCCACCCCGTGGAAACGCCTGTTCCATGGCGCGGAGCTTCTCGCGCGTGCCGTCCGTGCTGCCATCGTCGACCACGATGATTTCAACCGGCACTCCACACCGCTGAACCCGCTCCACAATCGCCTCGATCGTGTCCCGTTCGTTGTAGGCGGGGATCACGACGGACAGGCGAAAGTCGGACGGCACGGCAAGCATGTTGATGCGTTCGGTGGAAGTGGCTGATTCCGTCAAAGGGCTCTCCTCGGCAACATGGCGGCGAACGGTGCGCCGACACGGTCCCGGCACGTCGCGATCAACTTCCGGTATAGTAACAATTCGCGTCGAATCATGGCCTGCCGCAACGCCCAAGGAGCGTCACGTGGCCGATTGCTTGGGAATTCTCGAAACAACGGGGCTGACGCCGGCACTCGTGGCCCTCGACGCCATGGAGAAGGCGGCCGATATCCGGTTGCTCCAGGCGGAACTGAACGACTTTTACGGAGTCGTGCTGAAAATCCTGGGCGACCCGGCGGCTGTCGCCGCGGCGTTGGCGGCTGGTTATCAGTGGGCGGAGCGCATGGGCGGCTCCCCGCTCCAGGCGATCATGCCACGACCGGCTAACGCCGCTTGGCCCGCGCTTGAAAGCCGGTCGGAATACAATCCCTTGATCGAGCAGGATGTCGTCTTCCGGCCCGCCACAAAACCGTCTAGTGCCGCAGAAACTACCGCTCACCCAGTTCCCAGAAAGGACAGTCGATCCATGCCCGATCCCTCGTTCGCACTCGGTCTGATCGAAACCCAAGGCTTCACGGCCGTTTTCGAAGCGATCGACAGCGCATGCAAGGCGGCGAATGTCGAAGTGGTCTGCAAAGAGAAACTAGGGGGCGGCTACATCACGGTCGTCATCAAGGGAGATGTCGCGGCGGTCAAGGCGGCCGTCGAATCCGGCAAGCAAAAGGTGGAGGGTTTGGGCAAACTGATCGCCGCGCATGTCATCGCTCGCCCCAGTGCGGCCGTGCTGAGCCTGCTTCCGAAGGCTTAAGCCGCCTGCATCTTTGGCACAATCGTTAAAATCCGCACAATCTCCTTAAACGCGGCCGCCGCTGCTCCCGATTTCTTCTCAGAAGAGCAGAAGTAACGGCTGGCGCCGCGCGGAGAATATCGGCTGAGGGGCTTGCCCTCAGGTTTCGCCCGCCCGCTCGCCATACGCCCCGACGGCAGCCGCCGCCCGGGGCCGGGAGCTGGGGAGATATGGCGAACTCATCTCATCATCGCATGACACACCGGAACACCGCCTGGAGTGCCGGAGTGGTCTTGTCCATCGTTTCCGTTCTCGCTGTCGGCTGCGGTCAGCGATCCGCCCCGCCTCCCGAAACCCAATCCGCCGCGCCGGAGCACGGCAGTCCACTGAGGGTGGAAAGCGGTGACAGCCCGTCGGAAGTCGATCCACCACCGCCTTTTGACCCGCCACCTTCCGCCATCCCGCCGTTCACACCTTCGCCCTTCCCTCCGCGTCCTTTCGCCGCTTCTCCTTTCACACCATCGCCTTCGACGGAGCCTGACGCGGCCATCGAGCCTCAGGCAGAGCCTCCTGCGGCGGTCCCTCTAGCCGGTGATACCGCGCCACCACCCGGCCCGACCAACCCACTTGGCTTGGAAGCGACGGGTCCGGCTAACCAGGTCGCCAAACCGTTGACCGGGGAGCCGGACAGCGGCCTGGATGAACTTCGGGGGCCGGTGGAAGCGAACGCGCCCCAAGAATTGGCTGAGAACTTTCGCGGCAATCCGCTTCGAGGCGATGCGACCACCGGTGCCGCCAAAGTTCGGGTGAACCCCTTGCGAGCCGGGGTCGCCAGCTTCGCGCCGACTCGCCCACGAATCCCCCGCGCGTCGCTCAGCGACACTCCGTCCGCCGATGCGGGCGGTGGCCAGCTTACGACGGAAGAGGGCAAACAGGCTGCGGAACGCAACCGTTTTCGCCCATCGCCCGCTCCGCCATTTCCGTCGCCCCGGCCCACTGCGGATCGGCCCGCTGCGGATAGGCCCACTGCCGAGTCGACTGCCGATGCGCCCCCCGCCGGTGAATTGCCAACCGCCGATCCACCTACGGAATTGCCTTCCCGCCTCATGCCGCCCAGGGCTACCTTTCCCACCGCCGAGCCGCCGACCGCTGAGTTGCCGACTACGGAGCCGCCCACTGCTGAACTGCCTACCGCTGAGTTGCCTACCGCTGAGCCTGCTGGGGAATTACCGTCCAACTTCTTGCCGCCCGGGGCGGAGCCGTCTGGTGCCGAGCCTCCTGGTGCCGAGCCGTCTGGTGCCGAGCCGTCTGGTGCCGAGCCGTCTGGTGCCGAGCCGTCGGCGATGGTGCCGACCGCGGACGAGCCACGCGGGATTGACTCGGCGAATTCGCGGCATGGTGGTGGACCAGCCGTCAAAGCGAACTCGGGTGACTTCACCACGGTTCGAGTTTTTTACGCAACGGACCGCGCGCGACTCGACGCTTTCGATCTGACGAGGTTGTCATGGCAGCCGTTGCCCTGGCTGCCAGTTGTGGCGCTTGGCGCCGTGGCGCTGGCATTACTCACGGGCTCGATGTTTCGACGCGCGTCAGGGCGAGCGTGGGTGGCCGGGATCGCGGCCGCGCTTTCGGCAGTGCTGGTGTTGGCAGCCGGTGGGCCGCTGTATCTCGGACAAGTGAAGATCAGCCAAGTCGTCGAACGATTGACGGGTAGCTCGCGACTACCCCAGCCCAACTCGACGCCGTCGAGCGATACCCCTGCCGACGCGCGCTTGGAGGGGCGGGAGTCGCTCGCGGCGGCGGACGTATACGGCAACGGTCGGGGCGACCTGGAATATGGCGAGTGCGAAGTGACGATTCCGCGTCGCCACGAGCCAGGCATGATCGAGCGCCCGTCGCTCTGGCGTCTTGAATTCCACGAGAGTTTGGATCGGCATGTGGTGTTGCGGACAGTCGAACGCCGCGGGGAAGACGCGTTCTTCGCCGCGGTGCGGGGACGGGTCGCTACGTCGCCGCGCAGCGACCTATTTGTATTTATCCATGGCTATAACGTTTCATTTGACATGGCCGCGCGGCGGACCGCGCAAATGGCACATGATTTGAAATTCGATGGCGCTCCGATCTTTTATAGTTGGCCATCCCAAGGCGGGTTGCTCAAATATCCGGTCGACGAGACGAATGTGGCTTGGACGGTCCCGCATCTCAAACAGTTCCTGCGGCAATTAGCGGCCCGCAGCGAGGCGCGGGCGATCAATGTTATCGCTCATAGCATGGGCAACCGGGCCCTCGCGTCCGCCGTGCGCGAATTATCGTTGGAACAGCCGGCGCAGCAGAAGCGTTTCCAGCAAATTGTCCTTGCCGCCCCGGATATCGACGCCGAGGTCTTCAAACGCGATGTCGCACCGCTATTGGCCAGCTCGGCGGAACATGTCACGCTGTACGCCTCGTCCCGCGACCAAGCGCTCGCCGCCTCCAAGCTTGTGCATGGCTATCCCCGCGCTGGCGACTCGGGTTCCAATCTCTTGGTGATTCCCGGCATTGACACCGTGGATGTGACGGAAGTCGATACAGGAATCCTTGGCCACTCGTATTACGGGAACAGCGTTCCCATTCTTCGCGACCTCGAACAAATCCTTCACGGCGGGTTGACCCCGGAAAAGCGGCCCTGGTTGCAAACGGCTCAACGCGATGGCCAGTCATACTGGATGTTCAACGACCAATCCATTGCGATCCTTCGTGGCGCTCGCCATCGCTAAGCTGGCTCGCGTATGGCTTTGTCAAAACTAAAAATACCGGGAGCGATTCCCGATTCGCCACGGGTGTCGCGGCGTCATGTTTTTTAGAAAGTGTCGATGATGGCTGCACACGTTTCGCGACCGGCAATGAATTCCCAATCCGTCAGTTGGCCAATTCGTTGGGCGAACGTCCCGTGGCGTTTCGTTTGGATGGCGGCGTGTGTCGCGATCTTGGCGTCGGGCGCCAATGTTCGGCCCGCGGCTGCCGCTCCGCCGAACATCGTCTGGATTTTAGTCGAGGACATGTCGGCCCACTTTCCTGCTACGGGGAAAAGACGATCGCGACGCCGGAAGTCGACCGGCTCGCAAAAGAGGGAACGCGGTTCGAACGCGCGTTCGTGACCGCTCCGATCTGCTCGACGTCCCGTTCCGCGTTGATCACTGGCCGCTACCAAACGAGCATCGGCGCGCAGCATCATCGCAGTGGCCGGGGCACGGTTCGCATCGCGTTGCCCAACGGAGTCGCGCCGGTCACTCAACAATTCCGCGAAGCGGGCTACTTCACCAGCAATGGCAGTTGGCCAACGCCGCCCGAGCGAGCCCAGGGTGGAAAGGCGGCGCTGGCCGGGCCGGTACCGGAGGGTTGGGCGGAAAAGCAACCGATGGGGCCCGGAAAGACCGACTACAACTTCGACTGGCCCGCCCCGATCTACGACGGAGCCGACTGGTCGGCGCGTAAACCCGGGCAACCGTTTTTCGCGCAAGTGCAGCTGCATGGCGGCAAATACCGCGACGCCGCGAACTGGCGGAAGCGAGCTGAACGGCTCTTGCCGAGCCTGACCGATCCGCAATCCGTGACGCTGCCGCCGTACTATCCGCGCGTGGCCGGGATACTCGACGATTGGGCGAACTACCTGGATGCCGTTCGCTTCACCGATAAGCAAGTTGGCGAAGTCCGCCGCCGATTGGCCGCCGAAGGACTGCTCGACAATACCGTGATCTTCTTTCTCACGGATCACGGCATCAGCCATGCCCGCGGCAAGCAATTCCTGTACGACGAAGGCATTCGTGTGCCGCTTGTGGTGCGCGGGCCCGGCATCGCCGCCGACACGGTGCGCGGCGACTTGGTCGAACACATCGACTTGGCGTCGACGTCGCTCGCGTTGGCTGGAATCAAGAAGCCCGCTGGGCTGCCAGGGCGCGAACTTTTCTCGCCAGGAGCGTCTCCACGCGACGCCGTGTTCGCGGCGCGGGACCGAGCCGACGAGACAGTCGACCACCTGCGGAGCATGCGGACCGAACGTTTCAAATACATCCGCAACTTCCTGCCTGATCGGCCACACTTGCAGCCCAATGCCTACAAGGACAATAAACCGTGTCTGATCGCCCTGCGGAAAGCCCACGCCGACGGATTGCTGGACGCCGTCCAGCAAACGTTGTTCGCGCCGCGGCGACCCGCCGAGGAACTGTACGACCTGGCGAAAGACCCATGGGAAATCCACAATCTGGCCGCTGATCCAGCGCATCGAGAAACACTCGAGAACCTTCGCCAACGTCTCAATCGTTGGATGGAAGAGACGAACGATCGCGGACGCGAACCCGAGTCACGGGCCCAGTTCGCCAGCGACATGCGCGTCTATCTGTCGGATATGAAGCGAAACCCGGAACGTCGGGCGGAAATCGAAGCGAACATTCGCGGCCAAGGCTTCGCCCCGATCGATCTGGACAAAAAAGACGGCCAGTGATACTGTGCCCGAACGTCGATGCGGGCCCGCGATTGGCCTCCAAGCGACGCCTCGTGGCCCCTGTGGCACGCCGGATTTCATGGAGGAAATGGCGATGAGTTCATTCAACGTGTTCAACTGGATTCGCGAAGGCGTGCGGCAATCGGTATTGCTCGGCGTCACCGACGCGCTCGAGCAAATCGGCACACCGACCGACGCTGACGATGCCAAGCCTCGCTTGCTTGAATTGGCCCGACGCTCGGAGGCGCTGCCGATGCCAGACGCGTCCACATCGGCCCCGCGCAGCGAAGCCAAGCCCAAGCGCCTCGGACGCTCGCTGCGGGATATGGAAACCGGCTGAACCTTGGTTTTCGCCTACGTTCAAACCGGCCCGCTGTTCGTCAGTATCGCGGCGTGGTTCAAGAGCCAGGACTCGGCGTGAGTTCCTGTCGCAGCCGATCGATCAGTAACGCCAATCGCTCGGCATTCAGATGCAGCGGGTGGATCACCAGTCGGCCTTCGTCGAGCTTCCCATGGCCGACGTACACCGGCGGAACTCCACGGCGCAGCCGCCGACATACCTCGAGCGCCGTCCGCCCCAGCCGCCGCTCGTCCAGTGCTAATTCCAACACCGGCACGCACCCGCGACCCACCTTGGGCCAGTGGCACTCGACCGGCAGATCGGTGGCTTGCGATTCGCTGACCGCCGATCCGCTCAGCGCCGATGCGCCTGACGCCGATGCGCCTGACGTTGATCCGCTCAGCGCCGACGCGATCGACTGAAGGTAGTCGTGGAACACCGGTAGATCGCGGTCGTAAACGCCGGCGGCGAAATCTTCGAGCGCCGCCAGCAACGCCACGATCTGCTCTTTCGAAACCTTCATCGACCGGCCAATGCCATGCCGCGGCAGGCCCCGGAGCCGCGTCTTGTCGATCAGTTCGAGCGGCGGTTCCCACAGTTCGAAATGGTCGTCCATGTCGAACATCTGCAACGCGGCCGAAGCGACCAGATCGCGTCGACAGCACAGGATGCCGGTCGCCTGCGGACCGCGGATCGCTTTGCCGCCGCTGAACGCCACCAAGTCGGCCCCAACCGCCACGATCGACCGCAAGTTTTCCCTCGGTGGCAACTCGCCGGCGGCGTCGACCAACAACGGAAGTCCATGACGGCGCGCGACCGCGACAACTTCCGCCATCGGCGGGCGGCTGCACGCATCATGCACATACAGAATGCCCGCCGTGTTCGGACCGATGGCCGCTTCGATTTCCCACGCTTCGCACCGCCGCACGCCGGCGCCCGCGACCAGCTCGTGAAAGCCAGCCTCCACCAGGATCGCGCCGGCCGCCCTGACCGCGTGATCGTAGCCGTTGCGTTGTTCCCGCGCGATGATGAACTCGCGGCGCATACCCGTCGTGTCGGGTAGCCGCTCCATCCGCCCCAGATCATGACCTGCGAGGATCGCGGCCGCGCCAAGCGTCAACGCGTCCGCCGCGCCGCTCGTCACCAACCCGGATTCGGCGCCCGTAAGCGCCGCGATCCGTCGCGATGCGGCCCCCTGCAGTTGATCGATCGGCACGCATTCCCGCGCCGCCGCTTCAAACGCCGCCAATCCGCGTTCGGTCAGCGGCGCTCCGCCCAGCCGCGTCACCGAACCGGACACATTGATGATTGGCGAAATGCCCAGATCGTCGTAGACGCCCATGCCTCACTTCAACGGCAGAATCTCGACCTTGCGGAACTCGACCGGGTGGCTCTCCGACTGCAACGAGATCGTGCCGCCGGCGAGCAACTTGCCGCCATTCGCTTCGATCAATTCGCGCGCGTGTTGCTCGCGATCGTCCAGTTGCGGCTGCTGGTACTCGAGCACCACTTGGCCGTCGACCAAGTGCCGGATGGTATCGCTGCCCAAGACCTCGATCTCGGCCGTAACCCATTGGTCGCCATGATAGGTCTTCGACTTCGAGTTCGTGCAGTGGCGCGTGACGAGCTCGCCGTTCATCACCACGTTGGTGCCGGGAGTACACAGGTTCGCCGTGGTGCGGGTGCCCGTGCCGGAACCGCCAAGCAACTGGACTTCGATCGAAGCCGGGAAATCCTGGTCGCGACTCATCCGCTTCGGATCTTCCCCATGGACCATGACGCCGCTATTCCGCACCGCCCACCCTGGTCCGCCAGGCACCTGGTCGCCGACGAACCGGTATTCGACACGCAGCCGAT
>JBJTOW010000628.1:0-3007 GCA_046074805.1 Planctomycetota bacterium
CAGACCATCCACCCACCCTTTTTGACCACTGCAACATCGCAAGCGGGCTTCCGGCGCTTCGGGCACCTACACGACCGCTCAAACTAGCCATGTGTTATTCTGGCTCACACGGACGGTGGTCCAATCCTCTTGCGGCAAACGCACTTTCCATCCCTGGGGCAACGCCTTCGCCTGCCGCAACTGCGAGTGAACCCGACCGGCGAACATCGCCGCGTCGCCATGAGACACGTTATGCACGGGCAACGCCGCTCCACGATGCGGCATCCAGTTGCCCTCTTCGCCCGTCACCTCGCTCCACATCCCCTGAAAGCATTCCGTTTCCATGATCGCGAAACCGCGCGACAGAATGACGGGGACACGAGTCCCGCCCACGGAAGTCGCCGCCGTTTCGTGAGCCACATTCAGCACGGCGCTTTGGGCTAAGCTCATCGTCGAGTCCCATTCGAAGCCACCCGCCGGACACCAGCGCAACGCGATCGGAAGGTCTCGTAACCGGAGAGCCATCTTGGCACCCGCCGGCAATGATTCCTCCGTTGATAGCCCCAGCAACTCGCGAGCATCGGGATATTTTTCCCAGGCCGTCCACTTTCGCAGGCTGATCCCAAACGGACCCGTCAATCCATCGGATTCGCCGAACTCCGCCCAGTCGCTGTTTTCGAGCGAATCCCGATCCGCCCCGCCGTCCGCCGCGCGTTCCACCCCGCCTTCTGCCGCCAAGACTTCAAGCGGTGTTTTGCCACCGAGGCCGCGACCACCGAGGCCGCGACCATCGAGGCCGCGACCATCGAGACCGCGACCATCGAGACCGCGCCTATCAAGACCAGTACCGCTCGTTATCGCCGACACCACGCCGATGCGATCGTTGCCGCCAATCAACGCCGCCGTTGCGGCATAGTCAGAGGTGGACATCGAGTTGACCGCTGAGTAGACGAGCGTTCCGATCGGCCCACCCACCAACCAAGCCAATCCGCCAAGAACCAAGGTCACGGAGAGCGCCGCGCCAACCATCAAGTGGCGGCTCGCCGACCACCAGTAATCGCTAGCCGTGTTCAAGCTTCGACGCCAATCACCGAGCCGCTTCGTGACGCGATTCATACAGCTTCACCTCATGGAACAGACCAGTTCGATCAGAATTGACCTGGAGAAACTGGCTAAGGGGGAAACTCAATGTAGGACGAGAGTGGCCACTAACTTGGGTAGTTCATATCACCAGCGAAAATACTCCGCAAGGTGGGTTGTCGATCTTCCTGTCTCGGCGGCCGCCCGCTTTCGTCCGCTCGGAATCGCACCGGCTACGCCTCGCTGTACCCCGAACAACGCGGTGGAAAGACGACTTGAGCGGAAGTTTCCCGCCCTGTGCTGTGGGATTAGACAACAGTACCTAACAAGATGTTCGCGTGAAACGGAGAAAATGTTTGGCGTAAGGCAGAGCGGACCGATTGATGCTCGGTTCTAGTTTGTGCTTGGTCAACTCTTCGTTTGCTGGTACGACGGACTTCCTAGTCCGTCGCAGCGCTGGCTAGTACGACGGACTTCCCAGTCCGTCGAACCTCGGAAATGCAACATTGCCGAAGCGTTGGCGCTTTTTCGAGAAAAAAATCGCACTCGTAACCGGTGGACCTAACTTCCATTTTCATCGGTAGATAGGCTTTGCGACGGACTAGGAAGTCCGTCGTACCCCGGATAGGTACCGCAGAAATGCAGCGTTGCCTGTGCGTCGCCAATTCCGCAACTGGCGACGCGCGGCGTAGGCCGCCACCAGCAGGCGGCCGCGAAGTCCGGGCCGCCCCAGTACCAATGTCGCGACGGAGTAGGTTCCCGTCGACCATTTCGCGTTGTCTTCCGCCAGGGGACCGGCCATATCGAGTGATCGGCAGTCGCCGGCCCGCAGCAATGATCGCAGGTTCCAGTAAAACACCAGTTTGCCCGGTGAGCAGGCGGCAAACGTCTCGTCGTAGGCGATTTTCGGTGTGAACAGGCAGTCCTTACCCCGCCAACAGCACAAGAAGGCGATCAAGCGGCCGTCGAACCGCAAGGTGGCGATCCTCACGCCGCTGGCGGCCGTTACTTCTCCTTGCTCACGATCGACGACGGGCGGACTTGGGTCTGTTCTCGCCAGCGCGTTGGCGTGCCGCGCGACGAACGCCATTAAGCTTGGCTGTTGCGTGATCGCAGTGCCCTCTTCGCCCTTCCAACCTCGGGCCTCCAATTCAAACCCTTCCCGCAAAGCCGACTCCAAATCCCACTGCGCGGAATGCTGGTTGCAGCCGTCGGCCCATGTATCGCGCGTCTCGAACACTAGGCTTCCCGCAGCTTCCATCCGGCGCTGGGCCTTTGCCATCTGACGTCGGTAGTTGCCGCCGAGTCGAGTTTCCGTTTCTTCCCACGAAGCTCGCAGATCGATCGTGCCGATCTCGTGGAGAGGTTGAACAAGGTGGCTCCAGCGAGCTCGCTGGCTCGCCTCCACGAACGCCCGCCAAGACGCGCGTTCGATCGGCGCGCCACGCAACACGCAGCCGACGAATTGCAGCCGCGATAAACCATCCACGAGGCAGTCGGCGACCCGCGCCGCGTCGCTAGCGGGATCTGTCAGCAACGTGCCGCCCGCGACCCAATCGTTGCTGGGAAGCGTTCCCACCGCGGGCCAGTGGCGGAGCGAAAGAGGCAACAGGGCGATTAACCGATCCCCCTCGAGCACCTTGACGACCCGCAATGGCGTCTGTGGGTGGAAATGTTCGTGCCACAGACAAACGGGCTCGCACCGCGCCGCGGGCGAAGACTCGTCGCTCCGCTCCCACAGACCGTCCCAAGCCGCCGCTTGGGCCCGCACCGCCGCGATACCTTCCATTAGTTCCCATCGCATAGTATCGCCGGATCACTCGCGGCCGCTTGGCTCGGGCCGTTCCGGGCCGCTCGTGTCGGGCAACGAACCGGCCCAGCCAATCCGCCCCCCCCAGCGACGCGCGGACTGCCGCAGTTTTTGAACCCACGGACGCAACTCGGTTTG
>JBJTOW010000629.1:0-18859 GCA_046074805.1 Planctomycetota bacterium
CAGTTGAGCCATTTTTCGCCGACCAGCAACACGTTCGAACTGCCGTCGGTAAGTTGTGCGAAGTTCGCTTCCAGGCCAGATGGGCACAACGGACCGTCGCAACTGTTCACTGACCGGTCGAAGCCCCACCAGCCACCGAAGGTTCCACCGTTGCCGACGTAATCCATCATCGCGCGAGTGCCCGTCGGCGCGCTTTGCGAATAGGGAAAACTTGTCGGCGGACGCGTCGTTGGACAGCTATAGCCTTTCACAAATGTCGAGGCGATGAAGCCGCTATTGGGGTGTTCCCAGAGGTTTTGCTGTTCGACATACGGCAGGATCTGATAAGCCCAGCCCCAGTTCTGCGAGCTGGCGCCAGCGGGCGCGCCGGTCGCGGTCAGACTGCGATCCGTGTACCAGCCGAGCCCACCTGACGGAAACGTGCCGTACACATCATGGTGGTTTTGAAAGGCCAATCCAATCTGTTTGACGTTGTTGGAACATTGGGTGCGGCGGGCCGCCTCCCGTGCGGCTTGAACCGCCGGCAGCAACAAGGCGACCAGCACCCCGATAATCGCGATCACGACCAACAATTCGACAAGGGTGAACCCTCGCCGACCCGTTCGCTGGGCCATGGCAGAATACTCCGCGGGGAAATGATGGAAATGAGACACAAAAACAGAAAAGGAAATTGTCCTGATAAGGTTTTAAGAAATATCGGTATGGGCAGCCGCCGATCAGCGGGCGGGCGTATGGCCGGGCGGAAACGGCGCCGCGCGGAACTCGTCCTCCGTCATGAGTGACACCAACGCGGGCGGCTTGAGCACCCAGCGTTTGCCGTCCTTGCCGGATCGTTCGTACGCCAAAACGACATCCAAATTGCCGCCGCGTTGCATGGCCAAAGCCCGAAAGTCGACGCCCCACACGATCACATATTCTTGATTGTCATTGGGCGATCGGAAGATATCGCTCGGGTTCGTTTGATCGGGGCTCGACTGAAGATCGCGTGCCAAGTCCGCGGCCTTGCGCGGTGGCCGCCCGCGAGCGGCTACGGCCGCGTAAGCGGCTCCGATACGCTGCAAGTTCACCTCGGAGCGACTCGCTTCGACCGCGGGCTGCGCCCCACCGCCGCAACCGACCGCTGACAAACCGGCAATCAATGCGCATAGCGTTATGGTCGGCCAGTAGCTCATGCGAACTCTTCCTATCGCTGGTGCTGTCGCGAACACGCGGTCGTTACAAAATCGCCGGGCAGATCGGGGCCTGTGCCTGAAGCGTGCATTCCCCTAACAAGCATGGTAATTAGAAGCAACGTCGAACCGACGATGCAAGCCAAATAAGGGAAGTTTTTTCACCGCTAAACGGGCCAAAGCCGCGATTATCGGCCTTTACAGATCGGCGTAAGGAGCCACTTCGCCTCACTTTTTGCCAGGGTGCGCCGGGCGCGGCAGGCCCCGCGAGCGAACCGTGGCCACCGAGCGAACCGTGGCCACCGAGAGAATCGTGGCCACCGAGAGAATCGTGGCCACTGAATAACTCGTGGCCACCGCAGCATATCTGGCTACTGAAAGACGCTGGAACGCTGGGCTACTCGGCGCCGAGGGATGGATTGCCAGCGACCGCTCGTTCGCCGGCTTCCAACAGCGCGATGATTCGGTCGACGTCGTAAACGCACCCTCCCCAGGTGCCGCCGCCGGCGCGTTGCAGCGCGGCCCACAGCCGAGTGTCGTCGGGCAGTTGAGCGTCGGGAGCGAGATCGGCGCGGGGCGAGCGGCGCGCGAGCACTTGAATGCCCTCCTCGGGACTGAAAAGCCGTTCGACGCCGTCTGTCGTTTCCCCGACAAGATCGACCAATCCCCGCAGTTGTTGGCGGTCGATTTCAATGCGAATACGATCGCCATCCTGGACTTTGCCGATCGGACCGCCGGCCAGTGCCTCGGGCCCCACATGTCCGATACAAGCACCGGTGCTTACGCCGGAAAAACGAGCGTCGGTGACAACGGCGACCTCCCTTCCCCATGGGAGGAATTTGAGCGCCGATGTGATCTGATACGTTTCCTCCATGCCTGACCCCATCGGGCCACGAGCGACGAGAACGAGCACATCGCCGGGTTTCAGCGGTCGGTCGGACTGGCCCTTGATCGCCTGAATCGCGGCGCGCTCGCTGGTGAACACCCGCGCGGGTCCCGTTTTGCGATAGACACCATCGGCATCAACCACTTTGGGATCGATCGAAGTGGCTTTGATGACCGAGCCTTCGGGGCAAAGATTGCCTCGGGGAAAACAAACCGTGCTGGTCATCCCGCGTCGACGCGCTTCGGCGGGCGGGATAATCACATCGTCGGGATCGATTCCGTCGCGTTGCCGTAGCAGTGCCCGCATCCTTTGACGGCGTTCCGAGCCTTCCCACTGCGACAACGCTTCGCCCCATGTGACTCCGGCGGCGGTCATCGCTTCCAGCTTCAACAGCCCCATCGCGCGCAGGTGCAACATGATCTCGGGCACGCCGCCCGCCAGGAACACGCGGACCGTCGGATGGTTGACAGGGCCGTTGGGCAGGACATCGACGAATCGCGGGACAGCACGGTTCACCGCGCTCCAATCCTCGACAGATGGACGCCGCAGGCCGGCGGCGAACGCGATCGCTGGAATATGTAGCAGCAAATTCGTCGACCCGCCGCAGGCCGCGTGGACGACCATCGCGTTATGCACCGAGTCGTCGGTTAGAATGTCGCGGACCCGCAAGCGACGCTCGGTTTGCCGCCAAAGAGCCCGCGCGCTTCGTCGCGCGAGATCGAGCCAAACTGGTTGGCCACTGGGAGCGAGCGCTGAATGGGGCAACGCGAGTCCGAGCGCTTCGCCAACCACCTGGGAAGTGGCGGCCGTGCCGAGGAATTGGCAACCGCCACCGGGCGACCCACAGGCGGCGCAGCCGGCCGCGGCCGCATCCTCGAGCGTGATGTGTCCATGCGAATACCGGGCGCCGATCGTCTGCACCTTGCCGGCGTCTTCGCCGTGCGTTGGCGGCAATGTGACACCGCCGGGGACGAGCACCGCTGGCAGATCTCGCATCGAAGCCAACGCGATCATCATCGCGGGCAACCCCTTGTCGCATGTGGCGACGCCCATGACGCCGTCGCGCGTTGGCAGCGACCGGATTAGGCGTCGCATGACAAGCGCGGCGTCGTTGCGATAGGGCAGGCTATCGAACATGCCGGTCGTGCCTTGGGTTCGCCCGTCGCAGGGATCCGACACGTAGGCGGCGAACGGCACGCCA
This sequence comes from Planctomycetota bacterium, assembly GCA_046074805.1. Classification (GTDB taxonomy): domain Bacteria; phylum Planctomycetota; class Planctomycetia; order Pirellulales; family Pirellulaceae; genus CAIXSC01. Next base: position 3,257 of record JBJTOW010000629.1, read on the forward strand.
CCGGCCGCTTTCAGTTCCTTCGCCGCCGCTTGCACCAGCAGTCCAACCTCCCAGTGACCCGTATGGTAGCCGAGCGCGATCGGCGTTCCGTCCGGCGCTCGCACTCCGCCTTGAGTGCTCAGGATCAGGAACTGTTTCCCGTTCAGCTCGTCGGGGTTCCAGCCCATGCCGGCGTTTTGCGTCCAGCCAAAGAGATCGCCGCTCGACCATGTCCGCAGGATTTCGTCGCTGAGCGGCAGTTTGCCCCGCGGTCCCTCGCCGTGCGTCTCGATGTCGTACAGCGATGGGTCTTGGTCGTCGAACAGCGATGCGTGCGTGGTCATATCTGTCCTGGAGGATGAACGGCGGGTTGAATGCTAGGAGGAGCGAACGCGGCGAAAGGGCAATCCGTCGCGACTCGCAGGCGCGCGGACGCCTACGGTTTTGGCCGCTGCTTGCGGACGAACAGGTCGGCCGCGCCTAAAGCATGATGGTCGCGGCCATCGACATGCAAGGTCAAATGACAGGCGCCGTGCGCCTCCTCGGGAATCTTCAGCGTCGCGCGAAAGACGCCTGGATTGCGCCAATCGAGCGCCTCATTGAGCCAGCGGCGGTCGTTCGCGAACCGATACGCCACATCGAACCGTTCAAACTCCCGCGCAGCCGATTCGAAATCGTCCCGCGCCGGCAAATCGACGCGCAAACGGTCGCGCCGACAGACCAACTGCAGCGTCGCCTTGCCCGCCGTGGGGCTTTCGAGCGAGATTTCCACTTCCTGGCCGGCTTCCACATCCTCTGGAATCACGACGCGCGCCGGCAATGGGTGGCGAATACGCAGCAACGGATCGCCCAGCAAATTGAACAAATGTAGATGCTCCCGCCGTTCGTCAGGCAACAGTTTCGCCGACGGACTGACGGTCGCCGCGAGCGCGTCAAGCAACTGCCGATGGGTATCGTCGGGTTCGTTTTTCACGAGCCGCTGTTTGGCCCGCAGCAACACTTCGCCCAGCGTCTCTCGGCGTTGGCGAAAGACCTCTTCGAGCATTCCGTGAGCGAGCACCGCCATGGCGTACGGCATCGTGACGCGCGAACCGCACAGCGCCGCGATCGGTCCGCCTTCCGCCCGCACCATTTCCTCGGCGAAACAATCGCGAGGAAAATCGAACGCCCCGGTATAGCACGCCAACATCACGGCGATCGGCGGAGCGTGCTTGGCGCGCAGCCGCGCGAGATCGTTGACCGTGAGAATGGGATGAGTGCCGTTGGGCAGCCGCACTCGATCCAGTTGCAGCGGGTGCCCATGTCCGATGTACACCCAAAAAAGACAGCCCTCGTTGAAGCGATCGAGCGTCGCCTGTTGAAATCGCCGCGGATCAGGGCAGTACGGACTGCGCCAACTGCCGTAGGTCATCGAGGTGTCGTAGGCGGTGGGAATACCGTCGGTCAGAAACTTTTTCGTCGCGGTCTCCAATAGCGAATCGACAAGGGCGCCGAAACCGCCGACACCGGCGACGAAATTCACTCGCTGACGCCATAGGCCGTGGTCGAGCGTCTGTTCGTAGGCGGCGATCCGGCGCGTCAGCGCCGTAAGCTCGGCGGGTGAGTCCGCCGGCAAACGGCCGATCGCCAAGTCGGGCACGTCATCGTCATCCAGATCGGCGTACCAGTTGTCGGTGGCGATTTGCGGTTCCGATCCCCACCGAGTGTTCACTTTGGCGTCGGCGAAAAAGGCGGGGATCGTTCGCGTTCTCATTCCCGCGTCGCGGTTATCGGCTGGCGCGGCGTCCCCAATGAGCACGACCGCGCGCAACGCCCCGGCTCGCGCAACCGCTCGGATCCGGCCCCTGATCCGCTCCCGAGTCTGCTCGGCCGATTCCCCGCCATCCACGACCATCACTTCAACTTGGTGTCCTTGCCCACGCCGATAAGCCAACCAGTCCGAAAGTCCCGCGACCAGCGGGGCCGGGCAAACAGCCATCGTATCGGGGCCGGCGGGCGTATCGCGTTCAGTGGGGACGCCGGTCGCGTTGACGGTGAGCGGTTTCGCTTGGGTCGCGATAGAGGCCGCGTTGGGAGGCGGCGCGTCATTGGCCGGCGATTGGGCGAGCGCTACAAGCAGTGTCCAGATGCCGATGCTGTGCATGGTGGTAGCTCAATGAGGGCGACGAAACGGGAAGGACACCGGAGACGGCAATGGCGAGCGGCCTAGAACAAGCTCTCGTAATCTAGGGAAGAACTTGTTGCCGGCAGCGCTGAAGGAGCTATTCGAAGCGAATCTGAGTACTCAGGACCGTTCGGGACCAGCGTTCCAGCACCACCTGTTTCAAGCCACTCTTTACCCGAACTGTGGTGTTTGTGCCAACACTGAAACTCGTGTTCGAGTACTGGGCACTGTAGCCGCGAAACACCAGGGTATCTGAATACAAGGCGAAATCGGTCACGATGTCGATCGATGAAGAGTCGCCTTCGAAGACCAATTGGTCGCGGTCGAGTCCCGAAGTGAGTCGATCGACGCCAGCGCCGCCGTCGAGGTAATCCAGCCCCAGACTGCCGTCGAGACTGTCTGAACCCGCATTGCCGAAGAGGGTATCGTTGCCGCCCGCGCCGATCAGGGTGTCGTCGCCGTCACCGCCGAGCAACCGATCGGCCGCATTCGAGCCGACGATGAAGTCGGCGCCAGCTCGGCCGTCCACGTAGGCAGCGCCGACAAGATTCCCCGCCGAAAAATTCAGGTTGTCGGGCATGGCGGCGTCGTCTACTCCCAGGATGGGCAATCCGCCCGCTACGACTGTCTCCAATCCTGTCGTCGCGAAATCAAATCTGTTAAATACCAAGGGCGTATTGCCAATATTCAACAGCGTGTCAGTGTTATATCCACCGTCGATCACATCGTACAAAGACTCGTCACCAGTGGTGAGCAAAGTATCATATCCGGCGCCAGCGAAAATCGTGTCAGCGCCAGCACCGCCACGAATCTCGTCGTCAAACAGCCCGCCGTCGATCCAGTCATTTCCGTCGCCACCCATGAGGTAGTCGAAGCCGATATCCCCGAGAAGGCTGTCCGCGCCAGCGCCGCCGAACAACCAGTCGCTTTCGGTTGCGCCGAGCAACACATCATCGCCATCGCCGCCAAAGATCAAATCCCGACCATTACTTCCCGCCAATGTGTCGTTGCCTGAAGCGCCAGCGAGAATGTTGGATCGGGAAGCGATAAGCGGCAGAATTCCAGAGATATCGACGGATGCGCCGTTATCGGCGATAGCGAGCCTCGCGATTTCGAAATTGAGCGCCCTCAGCCTGCCTTTGCCGGGTCCCAGGGACAGTTCGCGGCCCGCCGGATTGCTCACGTAAGCTTGCAACGCCCGAATGTCGGCGTCCAGCAACGCTCCCAGATTGGCCACCGTCAGCACCACGGTGATTGCGTCTGTGCCTTCCTTGCCATCGAACACCGTGAGGTTCGTGCCATCCTGATTGGTCACCACGGAGTCGTTGCCCGCCGTGCCCTCGACGTAAGTGGGGATTTCATAGCGGGTATTTACTAAGCGAGTGAATGAAAACGGCTGCGGGTTGGTCGGGTCCGCGAATTGGTAGTTTTGCAGCCCCTGCGAGTTGCCGTCGAAGATATCCAAGCTCAGATCCACGCTATTAAACGTCGCGTCGACATCCGCCAGAAGAATATCGGTCGCTCCGATATTGAGCAGCGTATCGCTGTCGGTCGCGTCGAACTTCGCCCCTGGGCCGCCATCCAAGATGTCGTTGGCAGCCTCGGAGCCCTGGATTCGCAGGATATCGTTGCCCGCTCCGCCATCGAGGCTGTCCACCCCAAGCCGCCCATTCAATGTGTCGGCTCCACCATTGCCCGCCAGCGTGTTCGCATCCGGGTCGCCGTACAGCGTGTCGCCAGCGGAACCGCCCCGCGCGTGTTCGATGCTGTTGTCGATTCCCGATGTCGCCACCAGTCCGCCGGTCGCCCCGCCACTGACGTCCGTCGCCACGCCAATCTCCAAATCAACGCTAACAGTTGTCGCGCGATTCGAGTAATCGATCGTGTCGCCGCCGAGGCCGCCGTCGATTCTCGCGATGCTCCCACCGCTATCCATGCGGAAAGTGTCGGCCCCTGAGCCACCGACTAGCCGTGCGATCGCCGTGAACTGGGTGGAAGCATTGAGTGTGCCCGTGTTCGCGGAAGTCACCGCAAACGTGTTTGTTCCATTCGTCGCCGCCAGCGTATCGGTACCGCCCGCCCCGCCACTGATCGCCCCAAGGAACGACGCCAGTCCGCTCGACAAGATGAAAGTATCGTCTGCGGAACCACCCACAAGCGACTCGAAGCCCGTGAACGCGGTAGCCGCCGCGCCACTTATCGATCCCGCATTCGCGCCCGTCAACGACCAGGTTTGCGACATTGCTGGTCCTCGAAGCTCGTCCGACCCGCCAGACTCGCCGTTCAGCGCATACGCGCCACTTCCCGCTCGTGTCGTGAACACAACGGTGTCGTTGCCAGTTCCGGCGTTCACAGTGACCGTAGCGCTCAAAGCGATCCCCGAACCACTCAGCGCGTCCAGTCCGTCTAGCCGGATGGTGTCCGCGAAACTGGAGCCGGCTATTGATAGCGAGGCCGTTGGGTTGCTGAAGACCCAATCGGTGACGCTCGAAGAATCGAAATCCAAGCGTGAGGCTCGATCGCTTGCCGCTCCATGATCCAGGAACGCGGCTGTCTCGCCTGTCGCCAATTCCGTCATACTGGCGGCGAGCGCCGCAGTCGTGACGCTTGCCGAAAGCTGTTCGACGGCGGTGAACGCCAGCGTCGCCGCGTCTATCGCCAGGCGACCCGAATTCGGTCCATCCACACTTGATGGAGCGGCTGGAATATAAGACAGGTTCGAAGCGGCGCCACCGGACACCAAAATCGAATCGTTGCCCATCCCTCCTTCGAAACGCACCGAAACCGCTGGCTCCGTGGACTGGTCGAAGACCAAAGTGTCGGCTCCACCGAGCCCCTGAATCGCCACGCCGAAACTGCCTAGCGCCGCCGCCGGCGCTGTGAAAACAATTCCGCCTCCCAGCAACACTTGCAGCGTGTTGGAAACGCGTTGGACAACAAACGTGTCGTCGCCCGCCGTTCCTTGGACCACCGGCGCCGATGTGTACGCCTGTGTCACCGTCACATCATTGCCGTCGCAGCCGAAATAACTGATGAAACCGCCAGACCAACCCGCGGGCGACGCGCCATCGGCGAGCGACGCAAAGGCGCCAGTGACTGCATCCACTCCATCATTGTCTATGATGCGGAACACCGTACCGGCGGCGGGAGCGTATCCCAACGCCACGGACAGCGTCGCGCCACCCAAGGCGACCGTGCCGGTGACGTTAAGTCGATCGAATTCGCCAGCGTTCGGACCGTTGACTTCCACGCGGTAGGTTGAGCCACTGGCGAAGGTCACGCTTCCGCTCGTCAATGTCCCAGGACTATTGCCTGGGGAGAGTGTGCCGCCCGCGTTCACAGAGACGCTGCCGCCGACGGAACCGCTGCCGCCGAGCGTCGCGCCGCTAGCCACCGTCACCGTGCTGGCGGCTGCCGTCGAGCCATTCACCAATAACGAGCCAGCGTTCACCGACGTCGCGCCTGTGTAGCTGTTCGCTCCAGATAATGTGGCCGTGCCCGTCGTCGACTTGGTCAGACCAGCGCTGCCAGCGAGTCGAGCCGCGACGGTGCCCGAGCGAAAATCGACGGCGGCGACACTGGTCAGAGTTCCCGTGGTGCCTGTAACGTTCCCGCCATCGACCACCAATTGCGCCAGAACGCTGGCCACGGCGGCGATATCCACCAACGACCCCGTCGCCACAACCAAAGTCGCTTGGGAATTCACCGCTGCCCCACCTGCGAGTCGAAGCGTTCCGTTCGACATGCGAAGGTTGCCTGTGCCCGAATTGACGGTGGCTGTCGGTTCGCCTCCCGATAGATCGATAAACTGCGAACCGTTGGCCGAACTGGTGTCCGTGGCAAGAGTGCTGGTCGAAACGCTCATCGAGTCACCCGACGCGCCGATATCGCCCGACGCGATCAGTGTCACCGATGACGCCACGATATCCGTGCCCGCATCCCCCCGATCCAGGATCGCGCCGGTCCGAGCGCGCAGCGTCACGGAACTCCCCGCAGCGCTGATTTGTGTGGCGGACACTGTCCCGCCGATGACGGTTACCGAGTCCAGGAACAAGGAACTGTCCACAGCGACCGTGCCCGATCCGTTCACCGGATCTCCGATATGCAGCCCCGAGAACCCATCCGCGAACAAAGCGAGCTCCGCATCGTTGATATTGAACGAACCGCTCGCGCCGCCCACTCCGATCGAAGCCGTTGCGGGCGACGGCGACAGGACTACGGTCCCGCTGCCGCTGAGAGTCCCCCGCAGATCGACATCGCCCGCCGTCACCGCTAGATCGTTCGAGCCAAGCGTCGCCGAGCCAACCTGGGTGAAAACTCCAGTGCCCAACGACAACGAGAGCGAGGCGGTGGCGGAGACACTGGCGTTGATCGTGGCGCTCAAGTTGGCCAGATTGATCGCGACCGGACCGCCACTGATTGTCAGCGTATCGTTCGCCGCGTCACCAATCGTGAGCGCTCGCTGCGATACCAGCGTCAAGCCATCCAGCCGCAGGTCGCCCAGCAGAGACGAGGCGGTGTCGCCCGCGCCGAGTGTCGTATCGCCGTCCAGTCGCAGACCAACGCCGTGGGGCACAACGATTCCGGAATTGGCCGTAAAAGCGTCTTGGAACCACACGGGCCCCGTGATACCGCTGGCGACCGTCAAAGCCGCGCCCACGCCATCGCCGAGCGACGTTACGGCGCCTGAGAATGACGTCGCGCCACTGCCCACGCCGGCTAGCAGCGTCAAATCCCGGCCGCCTCCCGACAGCGATCCAAACGACAGCGCGCCGCCATTCGTGTTGATCAGCACATCGCCCGCCGAGAGCGTTGTCGCGCCAAACGCTGTTCCGTCGAAACCGCTCCAGGTCAATCCATCCAACTGAACCGAGCCCACCAGATTCGTACCCGTATCGCCATTGCCGAGCGCCACGTCCATATCGAACCGTAGATTGCTCGAAGTGGAGCTCGCCACAATTCCCGATTGGCCGGCGACTGTGCTTTGGAAACGAACAAGCCCTGTCACTCCGTTGGCGATCGACAACGCGGGACCGACGCCATCGCCCAGGGCGGTCACCGCTCCCGCGAAAGTTGTTGTTCCAGACGCGATTCCCGCCGCCAAAGACAGATCGCGGTTGCCGCCGTCGAGCGACGCAAGCGAAATCGCGCCGCCTCCCGAATTCAAATTGGTGTCCGCCGTCATCGTGACGGAGCCAAGGGTCATCGCCGACGCGGTCGTCGCCAGAGAGCCAGCGATGCGAGTCCCACCGGTGACCGCCGTCGTGGCCACTCCGCCCGCGAATCGTGTGGAATCGCCCGCGTCGTCGCCGAATGACACCGTGCCGGTGTTCGCGAAAGTGACCGCGTTCGTCACCACGGTTTGCGTACCCTGGAAAGCCACATCGAAGCTGCTTGCCGCTAACGACAGTGCGTTGATGGTGGCATTCTGCTGGAACCGCAAGCTGCTGCCGGCGGTCATCGCCATGATCGACACGGTCGCGATATCGACCGCGCCTTGAAAGGTGACGCCGCCCGAACTGTTCACCGTCAACACGCCAAGATCGGTGCCTACCGATCCGCCGACCACCATGGCGGCCGCCGTATCGACTGTTAGGCTCGATGACGCTCCCCCCAAAACTCCCAGTAACGCGCCCGTCGTGATGGCGCCTCCGCCTGAACGCAGCGTAAGCGTCAAACCATCGCTGATCGTTGTCGTGCCGGCAATCGCCAAGGCTGCGTCCGTCGTGGCGGCGTCTGTGTCGATTATGACATTGCCACCGACCACCACCGCGCCATTGAGGCTGACCGAGCCAGCGGTCGCCATCACATCCGTTTGCAAGTTCGCGTTCAGGCGGATCGTTTCGGCAACGGCGCTAACCGCGCCGGAGGAAACCGACGACCCCAAGCTTAACGCCGCATTCAAACGCAGTTCGTCCGTGCCGCCTTGGCCATCGAAGGACAGAGCCGCGCGGAACGGCGAGTCCGAGTCCACCGAGGCGATATCCACCACATCGTCGCCGCTCTGGTCTCCAGTGATCGTGAGCGAAACAGTCGGCGTCGCGAACGTGAAATCCGACAGCGCGACATCGAAGTCGACCTGCATGTTGGCGCCGGTCATGTCAATCACGGTCGCTGTGATCGACGACGTCGTGGCATCTAAGGAACCGTTATCGATATCGACCACGACGTTCGAAGCCGTCGATGTCACTGTTAACGGCTCTAACCCAACAAACGCCAGTTGTCCACCCAATGCGGTTCCAGCGAACGTTAACACACCGCCGCCGAGCGAGGTCGCCGCATAGGTTAGCGTGGTGAATGTGCCACCCTGCACCGTCAGCCGATCACCGGTGGCCGTCGCTTGCGCGCCGCCATCGAACACGATTCCACCCGAGGGAAACGAGTTGCCGCTCGCCAAATCCAACGTCAGGATATCGTCGCCGTTCAGCCCGCTGAGCGTCAGAGCGCCCGTCACCGACGAATAGGCGCGGGAATCGATCAGGGTGCCATTCAATCGCGTTTCCAGATTCGCGCCGTTGCGATTCACCTGAAAGCTGTCGTTTCCTGGCGTTCCAGCGATCGAGGGCGCGGCCGGATTGAGCGCGGTCAGCACCACGTCATTGCCAGTGCCTCCCTGGTACGTGATCTGGAAGGTCGCTGAATTCGCGCCAGTCGTGGCGGCGAAAACCATGCCTTCCGGCAATCCGCTGAAGACGCCGCTCACGGCGTCATTGCCGTCGTTATCGATGATCGTAAAGGCGGTGCCAGCCGAGGGCGTGTAGCCGAGCGCCAGTGACAAGGTCGCGCTGCCCAACGCGACCGCGCCGGTCACATTGAGGCGATCGAATTGCCCCGCATTGGCGCCATCGATTTCCACGAGGTAGGTCGAACCACTGGCGAATGTCACGCTTCCGCTCGACAAAGTGCCAGGACTGTTACCCGGAGAGAGCGTTCCGCCCAAGTTCACGGCGACGCTGCCGCCCACGGAACCGCTGCCGCCGAGTGTCGCGCCACTCGCCACCGTCACCGCGCTGCCAGCCGCCGTCGAACCGTTTACCAGCAAAGTGCCCGCGTTCAACGAGGTGGCGCCCGAGTAGACGTTCGCGCCGGACAGCGTCGAGGTGCCGCTGGTCGTTTTCACGAGACCAGCTGTGCCGCCCAGCGCCGCGCCAACCGTTCCCGAACGCAAGTCGATCGCTGAGGCGCTGGAGATCGTTCCCAACTCGCCTGTGATCGATCCGCCATTGACTACCACTTGATTCACAGTGACCGAAACCGTGTCCGCGACAGCGATGGAGCTGCCGGTATCGACCACCAAAGTGGCCTGGGAATTGATGGCCGCCGCGGACGTGAGCCGCAACGTGCCGTTGGCTCCGCGGATCGTGCCCGTCCCGGCTTGGATAGTGGCGCTCGGAGTGCCGCCTTGCAGATCCAAGAATTGCGACCCGTTCGCCGTGCTGGTATCCGTGGCCAGCGAGTTGCTGGAAATGCTCAACGAATCGCCCGACGCCCCGACGCTTCCCGCCGAGATCAGTGTCACGGATGACGCCACGATATCCGTGCCAGCGTCTCCCCGGTCCAGGATCGATCCGGTCCGAGCGCGTAGCGTCACGGAACTGCCAGCGGCGCTGATTTGCGTGGCCGACACTGTCCCGCCAACGATCGTTACCGAGTCTAGGAACACCGAACTGTCCACAGCGACCGCGCCGGTGCCGCCCGTCAAGTTGCCGATTTGCAAACCGGCGAACCCATCAGCGAATAAGGCTAGTTCGGCGTCGTTCACATTGAACGAACCACTGGCGCCGCCGATGCCGATCGTGGATGAGACAGAGGTCGGCGACAACACGACGGTCCCTGTACCGCTGAGGGTTCCCCGCAAATCAACATCGCTAGCGGTGACTGTCAGATTTTCCGCATTGAGCGCCGCCGCGCCGATTTGGGTGAATACTCCGGTGCCCAGCGATACGGAAAACGCGGCGCTAGCGGAGATACCCGCGTTGATCGTCACGTTCAGGTTGGTCAAGTTGATCGCGACAGGACCGCCACTGATCGTCAGCGAATCGCTTGCCGCGTCGCCGATGACGAGCGCGCGGGAGGAAACGAGCGTTAGGCCGTCCAGCCGCAGATCGCCAAGCAGCGATGAGCTGGTATCGCCAGAGCTGATCGTCGTGTTGTCGTCCAGCCGTAAACTGCCGCCATTCGGCACCGAGATGCCCGAATTGGCCGCAAGTGTTCCCTGGAACCAAACTTGTCCGGTGACTCCACCGGCCACAGTAAGAGCTGGCCCAACTCCGTCGCCCAGCGCCGTAACGGCCCCACCGAACGTTGTTGTGCCGCTACCGATGCCTGCGAGCAACGTCAGATCCCGGCTGCCGCCCACCACGGAGCCGAACGACAAAGCGGCTCCATTCGTGTTGATCAGCACGTCGGCCGCCGACAACGTTGTCGCGCCAAACGCCGTCCCGTCGAAGCTGCTCCAGGTGAGGCCATCAAGCTGCACCGATCCTGGCAAACTTGTCGCCGTGTCGCCATCGCCCAGTGTCACGTCCATGTCGAACCGAACCGGCGTTCCCGACGCCGAAACCAAACCGGAACTCGCGCTAAGGGTATTCTGGAAACGCACTTGGCCCGTAACACCAGAGGCGATGGTGAGTGCAGGGCCCGATCCATCCCCCAAGCCCGCGACGGCAGCCGTGAAATTTGTTGTCCCTGACCCCGTTCCGCCGGCGATCGTCAAATCCTGTCCGCCACCCGCGAATGTCGCGATCGAGATGCTGCCGCCATTGGAATTCAAGCTGACAGGGCCTCCCGACAGCCGTAGATTGCCGAACGTCGTCCCGACAAAACCTGACCAGTTGAGCCCGTCCAGCGTCGCTTCCCCGGCGATGTTCGTCGCGATGGTGCCGGAACCCAACGTCACGTCGTTGTCAAATTGCAAACGACTACTTGCCCCTGAAGCGACAATTCCCGAGTTTCCGGCGAATGCGCCCAGGAACCGCACGAGGCCCGTCACTCCGGCCGCCACGGTCAGCGCCGCGCCGCGGCCGTCGCCCAGATTGCTCACCGCCCCGGAAACGGTGGTTGTGCCCGCGCCAATGCCAGCCGCCAATGTCAGATCTCGGCCGCCTCCCACCAATTCGCCGATGGCAATTGACGATCCGTTTGAATTCAAAGAACTGGCGCCCGTTTGCAATCGAAGCGTAGTCACGGACAGTCCATCAAAGCCGCTCCAAGTCGCGGTCGCCAGGCGAAGCGAACCGCCGATGGTGGTTCCCGTGTCGCCATCGGCGAGCGTCACTGTGTTCTCGAACTGCAAATCGCTCGCCGATCCAATCGCGGAAAGGCCCGAGTTCGCGCTGAAAGCTCCTTGAAAACGCACGAGTCCTGTGACGCCATCCGCCACGATCAACGCTGGCCCCGTGGCATCTCCCAGTCCCGAAACGGCGCCGCTTATGGTCGTCGTGCCAGTGCCAATTCCCACGGGCAAAATCAAGTCTTGACCGCCGCCAGCAAGCGAGTCCATCGCGATCAAGCTGCCGTTGGAATTCAACGTCGCGGGGCCGGTGCTGAGCGTCGTCGCGCCAAAGGTGATCCCATCGAAGCTCGACCAATTCACGCCATCCAAGGTGACGGCCGCGTTCATCGAAGTTCCCGTGTCGCCGTCGAGCAGATTCACATCGCCATCAAATCGCAACTTGTTCGTCGAGCTGCCGGCGGAGATACCGCCGCGGCCCGATAGGTTGCCGCGAAACCGCACCAATCCGGCCACGCCCGAGCCCACGGTGAACGACGCTCCAGCGCCGCTACCAAGATTCACAACATCCCCCAAAAAGTCGACCGTGCCGGTCCCCGACGTATAAGTCACCGTGAGATTTTGTTGACCACCGTCCAACGCCGTGATCGAGACGCTAGAACCGCGTGAATTGATGCTTACGGCCGCGCTCGCCAATGTGACCGCGTTCATCACGATTCCATTGGGACTGGTCCACGTCAGTCCGTCGAGCAACACTGAGCCCAAGATGGAGACGGATCCCGACGACAAGGAAACATTGTTGTCGAATCGCAGCGAAGTACCCGCCGCCGTGCTGATACCAGACAGGGAGCCGCTAAGCGATCCGGGAAAATACACCAACCCCGTCACGCCCGACTCGACCGTCAAAAATGGCTGTGTGGTATCGGCGGAAGTCGCGAGGATGTTGTTCGTGATCGTCGTCGTGCCCGCACCAATTCCAGCCTTCAGCGTCAGGTTCATGTCGCCCGCCAGAGTCGACACCGCGATATTGCTCCCCTGGGAATTCAGCGACACCATGCCGGCGCCGGACAAGGTCAAGTTCGTGATCGAAATGCCGTCGTAACTGGACCAATCCACTCTGTTCAGCGTGACATCGCCCGGCAAACTTGTGGCCGTGTCGCCATTGCCCAGCGTGACCCGTGTGGTGAACGTCACTTTCATGTTTGTGTGCGGCGCTTGTATTCCCGAATTGCCATCGAAGGTCGAGTTGAAAGTCGCTCGGCCCGTCACACCGCTTTCGATAAAGAGAGACGGTCCCGCGCCGTCGCCAAGGTTCGTGACCGGACCGTTCACGGTCACGGTTCCGAAACTGACGCCGGCTTTCAACGTCAAGTCTTGCGCGCCGCCCGTGATGCCGCCGATCGTCAACGCCTGAGCCATCGTATTGAAGCTAACCGGGCCATCCATAAGCACGACTTGCCCCAAGCTCGCGACTCGGTCAACCTTCCAGTTCATGCCGGAAAAAATGACAGTCCCTAGGAGTTGCGTGGTCGCGGTGCCCGATCCGATGCTGAAATCGGCATCCTCGTCAAAGCGAATCTGGCTGGAAGCGTCCAACGCCGAAAGGCCGGCGTTCGATGTGAACGTGCCTTGAAACCGCACCAGTCCCGTAACACCCGCCGCGATCGAAACGGCGGAGGAACCCGACGACCCAGAGCCGACGTTCGTGGCATTGCCCGTGACCGTGAACGTCCCCGCGCCGATTCCCGCCGCCAACGTTAAGTTCTGCTTGTTTCCCGTTAACGATGCGAGAACGATATTCCCGCCATTCGAGTTCAACGTCACTGGCGCGGCCGTCGTTGTCGTCGCCCCTGTTGTCGTCGCGCCGAGCGTCAAGCCATCGAAGCCGCTCCAAACCAAGCCATCCAGCATGACGGTTCCCGGCAAGCTTGTGCCCGTATCGCCATCGCCCAACGTCACATCCATTTCGAACCGCAGGTTGCTAGAGCTGGCGCTCGCCACCAAGCCCGACTGGCCCGCGACCGTATTCTGAAAACGCACCAACCCGGTCACGCCCGAGGCGATCGTAAGCGATGGTCCCACGCCATCGCCCAACGCGGTCACAGCGCCCGTGAATGTCGTCGTGCCCGCGGCAACGCCCGCCAACAAAGCCAGGTCGCGGCTGCCGCCATTGAGCGACGCGATGGAGATCGCCCCGCCGCCCGAATCGAAGCTGGCAGCGTCCGTCATCGTAACGGCTCCTAAATTCATCGCGGCCGCCGTCGTCGCCACCGCGCCGGCGATCTGCGTGCCGCCGGTCACGGCAGTCGTCGTCACGCCGCCCGTGAAACGCGTACTGTCGGTGAACTGGTCTCCAAACGTTACTGAGCCAGTGTTCGAGAAAGTCGCCGCCGACGTGACCGTTGTTTGCGTTCCAAGAAAAGCCACGTTGTAGGCGCCCGCCGCGGCCGTCAGCGTTCCTACCGTCGCGTTTTGCTGAAACTGCACCGTGGCGCCCGCCGTTGTCGCGGTCAGCGTGGCCGTCAAAACATCCACCGCGCCTTGGAAGGCGATCCCGCCGGAATTCGTGACCGTCAAGGTTCCAAAGTCGGTGTCCACCGCGCCGGCGACCGTCGCCGCCGCCGTCGAGTCAATCGCCACGTTCGAGCGCGAACCACCCGTGACGCCGCGCAACGCGCCCGTCGAAATCGAACCGCCGCCCGAGCGAAGGGTCAATGTAAAGCTGTCGCTGATGGTGGTCGTTCCCGCGATCGTCAGCGCGGCGTCCGTCGTTGATGCGTCGGTGTCGATGGCAAAACTGCCGCCGACCAGCAATGACCCAGTCAAAGTGACCGATCCCGCGGCCGTGGCCGCGTCGGTCTGCAGATTGGCATTCAACCGAATTGTCTCAGCGGACGCATTGACGGCCCCGGTTGATGTCGCCGATCCAAGGCTCAACGCCGTGTTGAAACGAATTTCGTCCGTTCCACCCTGTCCGTCGATCAACAAAGCGGCGCGGAACGGCGCGTCGGCGTCCACCGACGAAATCACCACCACATCGTCGCCGCTGTTGTCGCCTCGAATCGTTAGCGACGCCGTGGGTGTCGCGAATGTCAAATCTTCCAGGGCCACGTCGAAATCGACTCGCATGTTCGCGTTGGTCGCGTCCAACACGGTCGCCGTGATCGCGGTCGCCACGGCGTCGACGACGCCGTTGTCGATGTCGATTTCCACATTCGCCACCGTCGACGTCACCGTGACCGGCTCTAGCCCCGTGAACGACACTTGGCCACCAAAGCTCGTTCCCGTAAACGTCAACGCCCCACCACCCAGCGCCGTCGCCGCATACACGAGCGTTGTGAACGATCCGCCCTGAACCGTCAGCCGATCGCCCGTCGCCGTCGCCTGGGTTCCGCCATGGAAGGCGAGGCCGCCCGACGGCATCGCGTTCCCGCCCGTCAAGTCGACCACCAGCGAGTCGTCTCCCGCCAGTGCTCCGAGCGTCAACACGCCCGTGATCGTCGCGTAATCGCGGGAATCGATGAGGTTGCCGTTCAGCCGCGTTTCCAGATTGGTCCCATTGCGGCTCACTTGAAAACTGTCGCTGCCCGGCGTGCCCGACAGCGACGGCGCCGCCGCGTTGATCGCCGTCAATACGACATCATTGCCCGTGTTCCCCTGGTAAGTGATTTGGAATGTCGCCGAGTCCGTGCCGTTGACCACGGTGAACACCATGCCTTCCGGCATTCCCGCGAACGTGCCGCTGATCGCATCCGTTCCGTCGTTGTCGATCAGCAGAAAAGTCTCTCCAACCGTTGGCGTATATCGCAAATCGATCGCCAACGTCGCGTTACCCAAGGCGACGCTGCCCGTGACAATCAATTGGTCGTACCCTGTCCCGGGACTCGATCCCCAAACATCGAACGTCACCGTCACGCCACTGGCGTAACTGGTGTTGCCCACCTGTATCACGCCCGGACTGGAACCGGGTGACATCGTTCCTCCCGTGGCGACGAATAGAGGCTGAGTCAGCGCGCCCGAGCCGGTTAGTTCGCCGCCCGCCGCGATAACGATTCCGGTGACGTCATAAGCTGACCCGTGCGCACGGACCAATTCGATCCCGTCGGCACGATCCCCACGCACCACATTCGTCCCGGTGACCGTAACGGCGGTGCTTGTGGAGATCGCCCCGGCCGCTGTCAACAATTCGGCTTCGAAGCGGCCTGAACTTGGAGGCGACACGCCGTCC
>JBJTOW010000630.1:0-4137 GCA_046074805.1 Planctomycetota bacterium
GAGATCCCGTGGGGTGGCCGAGTTGGCGGGCGCCTCGAGGTCCTTTGACTTCGGGTTGGTCGGTCCAGCCGGATTGGTTCCAGTTGTGATGGGACCATTCATGTTGGTTCCGTCCGAGTTCGCGTTATTCGCGCCGCCGGAGGCCGGTTTGACCGCAGGATCGGCCTTACTGTCATCGGGTCGAGTCAGAAACCGGTCGGACTCGTTGCGGTGAGCGGAACCAGCCGGCGCATCGTGCAAGAACGACGAGGCGCGTTCTTCGAACTCGCGGTCGAGCGGCGGCAGTTTGGCGATCCCCGGGTCCCGCATCCGGCGGCCTTCGAATTGCGTGCCTTTGTAGATCGATCCATCCTGGAACGGCCCCACGCCGAACAGCCATGAGTCGCGGGCATCGCTGACGGCTTGAGCGATCCCCGATTGCCATACTGGCGTTCGCGTGCGGCGGTCGTAGGCGAAGACGCCCACCTTGGCGGCGCCGAGCTGGATATTTTTGCGGGCGAACGAGATTTCTGGAATCGTCGGGACGGGTGTTCCCGAAATTGTCGTCGCGGCGCTACTCAACGGCGCGCTGGCGGGAATGCCATAGACGACTTCCGTGCTATCGAAACCCACGGCGCCGATGCGGGCTTCGACCACAAAATCCGCGTCGTCGACCTTGTCTTGCAAACGCAGATCGGCCGTTACCATCTGTTGCCGCAGCGAACTGATGATGTACTCGGCGTTGACGAACCCCAGGCCCTTTTGGTTGGCGGGAAAGAGCGGGTCGCGCGTATTCACCAAGTATTTCGTCTCGAAGAAAACTTTCTGCCCCGCCATATCCCGGAAATCGATCTGCGATACCGCGCGGTCGACCGCGTCCGACATCAGCAACTGCTCGCTGGCCGTGCGGCTTTTGGTCGAACCACATCCAGCCATCCCCGCCAACGCGACCAATACCGAAATCATTTGAACTAGCCGACACGGCGTCCGACGCGATGTCGTTCGCAGTCGCTGCCACGTTGGCAAGGGAACGCGCTTCGGCAAGAAAACACACTTGGTTCCGTCAACGAGACCGCGCACCCTGCCCCAGCTGGTCCCAGTGGCCAGATTCGCCGGCGTGTTCTGGATAGCGAAGCGCGACGTGTCGCCCGAACGCGAACGACATGGGGCCGCGGCGGCGGCAATGGTCATCCTTAACCCTGGTGAGTGATTGGTTGGGGCGGCAACTGCTCTCGTTGAACGCCCTGTGGTCGTCCTGACCGCTCGTGCGAGTATAGCGAGCCAGCCCAAAACGCCCAACGCGAATTGCCGTGAAGACCGGTCAACTGGGTGATTTGGGAAGTTTGCCAACAACCGGCGATGGATAGGCCGATGCTTGTAGCCCCGAGACGGGGCCATGGATTTTCGCCTACCCGTTAGGAACCGAATCGGCGACAATGGGGCCCTGTGGGTGCGCGGCGGGGGTTCACGGACGGTGATTGGGCCAGCACAAAAAACTTCTCGGCGGACGGGTTGCGTGGAAGGAGCCTAATGGTGGCACGGCAAGCGATGCTGGCCTTGAGGGACTGGAGCGTGTGCTTCGTGCTGCGGTTCACGCTCTGCGTGATTCAGGCAGCCAGCCTGGAGACTTGCGGAGTGGCCGCGAGTTGGCTGGCGATTTTGTTTTCCGACGTGTTTCGAGTGCGACGGCAAACGGTGGAAGCCAACTTGAAAATCGCCTTCCCGCACCTGGGGCCAGCCGAACGACGCCGGCTCCGGCGGCGCATGTGGGAGCACTTGGTGCTGATGGTCTGCGAGATCGCGCACGCGCCCCGGAAACTGCATGAAACAAACTGGCGGAAACATATCGTCATCGAAGGGCGGCGCGAAATCGTGACCTACCTGCTCGATCGTCGCCCCACCGTGATCGTTTCGGGCCACTTTGGCAATTTCGAGGTGGGCGGCTATCTCATCGGACTGCTCGGTTTTCCCACTTATTCCATCGCCCGCACGCTGGACAATCGTCAACTGGAACGGATGGTCAAAGACTTCCGCGAACGCAAAGGGCAGTACATTGTGCCCAAGGATGGCAGCGGAAATCTCGTCGCGCAGTTTTTGGAACGGGGCGACAAAGTCGCCTTGCTGGCCGACCATCACGCTGGGCCCAAGGGATGTTGGGTCGATTTTTTGGGCCAGCCAACATCGTGCCACAAGGCGGTCGCGCTGTTCACTCTTGGCAGACGCGCCGATGCTGTCGATCTCCAATGCGCGGGGCGACCGGCCCTTGAACTTCCGAGTGAAGCTGGAAGGGCTGGCCGACCCCGTCGATTTACCCGAGGGGCTCGCTAGTGTCCCCACGCTCACTCGGTGGTACAATGAGGCCCTCGAAAACGCCATCCGGCGATGCCCTCATCAATATTGGTGGTTGCATCGGCGGTGGCGTGGCGAGCCGCCCCGACGGCGGTCCGCAGACAACCGTCCCTCCGCTAACCCTCCCGCCCCTGTCGCGATCGAACGTCCAGCGGCCTGACGACCGTGGCTGGCTCCCCGCCGAGCCACGCGACGCGGTCCGGACTTGGACTTTTCGCGCCGCCGCTCGATTCCTCCCATGGCCCGATGGATCCGCCTCGCGTCGCTTGACGAATGCCCCGTCGGCTCGGCCCGCGAGTTGGTCGCGGAAGACCGCGTTATCGCCGTTTTTCAGACCGTGGATGGCGAATTCCACGCCTTGGATGGCATCTGTCCGCATCAAGGCGGGCCGCTCGGCAAAGGCCGGCTCAACGGCTGTGTGTTGACCTGCCCGTGGCATGGATGGCAGTTCAACGTCGCCACGGGCCAGCATCAAATCAACGCTTCCGTGAAACACCCTAAGTATCCGCTGCGAGTGGACGGAGACGCGTTGTACGTCGACATGGACGAGGCGAACCGTGGTTGAGTTTCGCACGTTTCGCAACAGCGATCCGCCACAACTGGCCACCGTGTGGAACTCGCAACCGCCGCTGGAAACCCGTCTTCCCCGGGTCCACGCCCGCATGCTGGACGAAACGGTCCTCGCCCGCCTTTACTTCGATCCCGCCGGTCTGTTGGTGGCCGAAGAGGGGAATCGAGTCGTCGGCTTCGCCCACGCCGGCTTTGGGCCAGTGGCCGGAGGCGAACGGCTGGCGACCGATCGCGGCTGCGTTTCCGCATTGATGGTCGAACAGCGCCCAGACGCGGAACTGATCGCAGCCGAATTGATCCGGCGAGCCGAAGACTATTTGGCGGCCCGCGGCGCTCGCGAATCAATGGCCGGCGGCCCAGGACCGGTTGATCCGTTCTATGGCGGAATGTACGGCGGTTGCCGCGGTGAGGGGATTCCGACGGAGGACGCGGCCGCCGTCGAACGGTTCCGCGCCGCAGGCTATGCGGAAGGCGAAAAACGTGTCGTGTTTCGCCGCGAACTCGCCGATTACCGCCCGCCCTACGACCGGTTGCACATGCAGTGGCAACGCCAGTTGCCAACCGAGCGGCCTGTCGAATGCCAATCGGGCCTGGCGGCAGCGTCGTGGTGGGATGCCAGCACCATGGGCCAGCAATGCCGCTGCCGATTTCGGCTGGCCGTCCGATCGCCTACGCCCCGCGCCGCTGAAATCCTCTGCTGCGATTTGCAGCCGTTCGCCGACGCCACCGGCCAGCGGCTCGGCGGACTGCTCCAATGGAACTGCGACGATCGCGCCTGGAGCGATGGCCTGTTCCGCTTCCTGCTCGCCGAGACCCTGCGGCTCTTGGCGGAGGACGGCGTCGAGTGGTTCGAAGCCCATACGGGACCGACCGACGCACCGCTTCGCGACCTGCTCGAAAAGCTTGGTTTCCGGCGCGTCACCGAAAAAATCATGCTCGCCAAGCCCCTGCAAGCTCGGCAGCCACCCGACGGGATGTAAGAATGGGACTCAATGAGGAGCGGCGGTAAAGAGTTGTCGGTTGTCAGTTGTCGGTTGTCAGTTGTCGGTTGTCAGTTGTCAGTTGTCGGTTGTCGGTTGTCGGTTGTCGGTTTTTGTTCGCCCCGCATCATTTTTCAAATCATTGGATTCAGACCCTCGCGCTTCGTCCAAGCTTAGAATTTTTTTAGGGGGGCAATCGGTGCAATGAACTTTCCATTCCAGGTCGTGGAAAGCGTTGCGACGTTCGAGTCGGCCCGTC
>JBJTOW010000631.1:0-12398 GCA_046074805.1 Planctomycetota bacterium
GCCGCGATCACGGCCCCAGCAAGTCGAGCGAGGCGAGCGTCATCGTCAGTAGGCCCGTCTGGATCGTGGGCGCGGCGACCGGGGCGAAGATGTCCGAATGGGTCGCGGCCAGTGCTTTTCCGCCTGCGCGGGCCGCGGTCACTTTGTCCGGTGAAGCGACACCCAGGAAGTAATAGAAGCCAGGAACGCCCGCCAGCACAAACCGACTGAAGTCTTCGCCCCCGAGACTCATGGGCCGTTCATGCACCCGATCTTCGCCCAGAACCGCGCGAAACAACGGCGCCATGTGGCGGGTCAACGCGGGATCGTTAACCAAAGCTGGCGTGAACTGGCCCGGATCGACTTTCACGACCGGCGCCGGAGCTCGGGCGCCCATCGCCGCCGCCTTCGCAATCCGCTCAATCGCCTCTAAAACCTGCGTTCGCGACTTGTCGTTCATCGTCCGCACGGTCAGTTGCAGTTTGACTTCTTCGGGAATCACGTTGTGTTTCACGCCGCCATGGATCGCGCCGACGGTGACAACAGCGGCGTCTAGCGGGTCGAGTTCACGGCTGACAATCGTCTGCAAATCAACGACGATGCGGCAGGCGAGCACCACAGGGTCGATAGCCGTATGTGGCGCGGCTCCGTGTCCCCCTTTGCCTCGCACCAAAATATCGACCGTGTCGACATTCGCCTGCATTTGTCCTTCGCGGTAGTTCACTTGGCCATGTGGATACCGTGCGTCGCAATGCAATGCCAATGCGAAGTCAGGCTTGGGGAATCGGGTGAACAAACCATCCGCCAGCATCATCCGCGCGCCAGCGCCGATCTCCTCGGCCGGTTGTCCAACGACCATCACGGTGCCGCGCCATTGCCGCTTGAAATCGCTGAGCAACCCCGCGACGCCGACCAAGCACGTCATGTTGATATCGTGGCCGCAGGCATGCATGACTCCCACTTCGCGGCCGTCCCGATCCCGAGTTCGCACTGAACTGGCGTACGGCAGCCCCGTGCGTTCAACGATCGGCAAGGCGTCCATGTCGGCGCGAATCATAAGCGTTGGACCGGGCCCGTTTTTCAATAAGCCGACCACGCCATGGCCGCCAACACCCTCGGTCACCTCGCAGCCCACAGCCCGTAATCGCTCGGCGATCTTGCCAGCCGTCCGCTTTTCTTCCAGCGATAACTCGGGGTTCGCGTGCAAATCGTGATAAAACGCCTCCAGCGTTGGGCCTTCGCGACCCGCCCGCGCGGCGATCTCGCCCGCCAAACGTTTCAGCTCAGCGAGCCGTTCGGGAGAACGTTCCGCCCATCGCGGCTTACTTGCCGCGGCAGGTTCGCCGCCCAACGCCACAGACAACCGGCTCAGACCAACGCCCGTCACAAACTCCACGCCGACGATGGAGGCCACAAGTATCCACACCGCCATGAAACGGCGACTACGGCTGGCCCCACAGTTTGCGATCATCGGCGACTCAACGTTTTTCGCGGTGCAGAAGGAAGGCGCATAGGTCGACGATTTCCTGGTCGCTTAGCGTGTCAAGCAGCTTATCCGGCATCGAAGAGAGCCGTTGCGGGGCGATACGTTCGATTTCTTGTCGCATCAACGCGACCTTCTCGCCATTCGCCTGCAACACGGTGACTTTGCCGGCCGCCTGATTCACCACGCCTGAGTACACTCGGCCGTCTTTCGTCGCGACGGAATTGGAACTGTAGTCGTCGGCGATCGATTGGGAGGGGAACACGATCGCTTCGAGCAACTCCCGATCCTGCAATCGGTGCGGCGTGCTGGTCAGATCCGGTCCCATCGCCTCGCCCTTCGGCCCCATGCGGTGGCATTTGACACATGACGCTTTGTCGAAAACCGCCGCGCCACGTTGAACGTCGGCTTTCGGCAGGTCCTTCTGGACCAAGGCGACAAGAGCGGCGAACGGTCGCTTCGCGTCCATCGGGTCGACTGGCAATCGCGCCAGCGGTTCGTCGGGATAAGTGCTCTCGAACCAACTTTGCCACGCGGCTAATCGAGCCGTTGGCGAATCCTCTTCGGCCGGTTTCCTGCGTCCCGTCCAATGTTCGAGCAACTTGACTGCCACGTCCCGGTCCTTGGGTTCGAGCCTCAGACCAGCCAGAATCACTTCACGCTGCCATTTCGGCTTGCTGCCACGCCGCGGGAACGTGCCTAGCGACTTGAGAACCTCTTTTGCGGCGGTCGCGTCGAGCACTGGGAGGGCGCGAACGAACATCTGCCATTCGTCGGGCTTGCGGCCATGGCGGGCTGCGTAGTGCGTCAAGGCGACCGACACATCTTCGCGGCGCTCGGGCAACGCTTCGAAGGTCTCGTGTAGGTAATGCACGGACCGGAAATCGCCGCTCTTCGCCAACGCGGTCAGCACATCTCGCCGCAGTTGTCGCCCTTCGGCATTGTCGGCGTACCGACCCGCCCGGTCATGCTCACGCAGCGCCGCGATCGCCCGGTTCGCCAACGGCTCGGTCAATTCCGCGATCCGACGCGAAGCCTCGGCGGGTTGATCGAGCGACTTGCCCAAAGCGGCGATCACGGCGTCGGCTTGGGCCGCAGCCTTGGCGTTGGCCTCCGCTTCGGCATCGGATTCAGGCTTGTCGTCGGATTCAGGCTTGTCGTCGGATTCAGGCTTGGAATCGGATTCAGGCTTGGAATCCGACTGATCCTCGTCAAATACGTTCCTGGCTTTCGCTTTCGACGCGGGTATTGGATTGGCCGTGGAAGCGTTGTCCGTCTGGCCCAAGGCGTTCACAGCCAGACAGGCGACCAGTGTCACCGGCGCGAAAAAGCGCCAGCGTCGCCACAGCCTGGAAGCTCCGATTCCCGTCACGATCGATCGACGCATGGTGTTACCCCTCGGCGACGTTCATGTAGACCTTGAGAGCCGACTTTTCCTCGACCAGAAGTCGCATCAGTTCGCGATAGTTGTCCAGGCCGCTCACGGGTGTCGTGAGGATGCGTTCGAGCACGCCGGGAAACATCGCTTCGCCGAGCGCCAGATCCTGGATTCCCAATTCAAAGTGTCCGCGGTTCGCGTTGACCGAACCGAACAACAGTTTGTTGCCGAGCACCCAGTCGATATTGATTTTGTCGCTGGGGACTTCGATCGTCTTGTTGCCGCCGGTGATGCTGGTCCAGACCAGCACGCCGTTGTGGGCCAGCACTTTCATACCGCCAAACGCCATGGCGCTCGAACCGGTCGCGTCGATGATCAGATCAGCTTTGCCGTTGGCTTTGGCGAAATCCTCGATCGACGTGTCGCTGAGGCTCACATAGTTGGCTTGCAACCCGGCGACAATTTCCGAACTGCGGGTTGGGGCCTTGGAACGGGCGAAGGTGAAGACCTCCAATCCCCGCAATTTCAACGCCAGGGTCGACAAAAGTCCAATCTGTCCCGCCCCAAAGACGAACGCGCGTTTCGGCTGCCAGACCTTCATGCGCCGCTGGATCTCGTACGCCTGCTGCACAGCTTTCGCCGCGCAGCTCATCGGCTCCATCAACACGTGCAAGTGCTTCAATCCTTGCGGAACGCGAACAATAAAGTCAGCCGAATCGACAAAGTGCTCGGTCAGATAACCATGCAAAAGATTGATGCCACGCTCGTAGTACGTTTCCTCGCTGGTCATATCGGAAGTGCCGATGCGATCGTAGATCGAACCGCCGGGGCGGCGAACGGTGGCCGTCACGTAATCGCCGGGACGCAAGCCGGTGACAGCGGGCCCCACCTCTTCGACCACGCCGAACGATTCGTGTCCCAATACAAGGAACGAATAGCCGGGCGGAGCGTTGCCGTACAACGCGTCGTTAATCTCGCGATCCGTGGCGTCAACGCCCACCTTCAGCACTTTGACGAGCACCCCTTTGCCATCCGGCACGTCGGAGACTTTGGGCTTGGGCAGCTCCGCCAAATGCACGCTGTTGGGTTTACCGGGCAGGACGGCGATCGCTTTCATGGAAAAATCCTCGAACAGGAAACGGTCGTTGAAGCGGCTCGAGCTGGGACGTGGCGACCTCAGGCCAAGCGGTCCACCATCGTAGCGGTTTTCGTCCCGACGGGGCGGACCTCAGCTGAACAGTTCCATGATCGGCTTTCCGCCATCGACGATTTTTAGCGGCCGCGAATCGGGCGTGAACAGCTCTTTGTCCGCCTGGATATCGAGCGCTCGGCAGAAGGTTTGGAACAAGTCCTCGACGCTCACCGCGCGGTCGGCGATTTCCTGTCCGTTGTCGCTCGTCTTTCCGACGACCGCTCCTCCACGCACACCCGCTCCCGCCATCAGGACGTTGAAGCCTCGAATCCAATGATCCCGTCCCGGTTTCGGTGAGCGGCTGTTGATCTTGGGCGTGCGTCCAAATTCACCCATGCAAATGACTAGGGTTGAATCGAACAACCCGCGTTGCCGCAGATCGTCCAGCAACGCCGCCAACCCCTGGTCAACCTCGGCGGCCGCCGGCGCGAACCTCGCCTGAAGATCGTTGTGCATATCCCAGCCACCCCGGACCACCTCCACGAACGGAACCCCGACTTCCACTAAGCGACGCGCGACCAACATCCCTTGGCCAAGACGCGACGAGCCATAAGCGTCGCGAACCGCTTGGCTCTCGCTATCCAATTGGAAAGCCTTCAGCCGCGGCGAACGCATCAATTGGAACGCCCGCGAATACAGCGTTTGCCGCTCGTCGACCAACTTCGAACCACCCGCTTTCGCGAAATCCTTCTCGCCCGCCGCCAGCAGTTCCAACCGTCGAGCGAACCGCGGATCATCCACCAGCGCCGCGACGTTTTCCGGCAGTTCGCCCGGCCGCTCGATCGCGAATGGAGCGTAGCGGACACCCAGGTATCCCGCGCTCAATGTGCCGCCAAAACTAACGAAGTTCGGCAGGTCGGCCGCCGGATCGCCCAGTTCATGAGCGACCACGGAGCCGATGTTGGGAAACACAGTTCCCCCGGTCAATCGGCGACCAGTGTGCAAGTGGTAACGTCCCCGTTCGTGCGCCGCCTCTTTTCCAACGACGGACCGGATCACCCCCGCCCGATTCATCTGTTTGGCCAGTCGCGGCCAAAACTCGGCGATCTTCACCCCTGGAACGGCAGTCGAGATCGCCTTCGTCGGGCCGCCATTCGCGGTCCCCGGCTTCGGATCCCACATTTCCAGTTGGCTCGGGGCACCGGCCAGCCACACGAGAATGCACGCTTTGCGCGGCTTGCCCGACTCGGCGGCCCGCGCCGCCAACGACTGGCTCATCCGCCAGCTTGTCCAACCGGCAGCGAACCCTGCCGCCGCCTGTCCGAACCGCACTCCGAAACCGCGTCGATCCAATTGCAATTCGAATGGCCCGCGCATCGCTTATCCTCGCCTGTGAATCGGCCCCACCAACATCGGCCCGCCGCCTGTCTGGGCCCACCGCCTGTCTCGGCCGACCGATTAACGTCTTTCCAAAACCAGCCGATAACGATGCAGCACGCCTCCACGGTCATGCGCGTCTTGCAGCGCAAGATAGTAGCGGCCCGTCAGCGGTAGAACGACATCCCATCGTGGATCCGCTCCACTATTCACCGCGCTGGCCGCTGGATATTCCGAGCCATTCGCCGCGGCGGTTCCCACTGGCGCACCATTCCTGGACGCGACGTCAGCCGCACGATCGGCGTCGTCCGCTTGAAACACAATGTTACCGGCTTCATCGAAGAGCGTCGCGAAAGCGTCCAGTGGTCCGCCCTGACGAGCCGCGATCAGTTCCCCCCGCAGTCGCTCGCCGGCCCGGCCCTCGAACCGAAAGACATCCACATTCCGCGGTTCGTGAATGCCGCCGTCCAGCTTCAAGGCGACGCCTTGAGCCAGTTCCAGCGCCTGCGCTGTTCCAAACCCGTCGTTCGGCTCGATTTCCTCCGTCGACTTTCCGCCGACATCCACCCCGATCCAGTAAGGCTGCGAAACACCAGCCGCCGTGACCACTCTTAATTCCAACCTTCCGTTCACCGGCGGGACGCTCGGCATCGTCAAAGCGATCTCGACCTGCCGATCGCCAACCCGCTTGGCCTCCAACTTGTCGGGAACCGCCGCTGGGCCGCTCGACAAGATCCGCGCGGACCCCGCAACCCCAGTCACGGGCGGACCAGTCACCGCAGTCCCAGTCGCCGATCCAACCCGCACTTCGGTCGGATTGTCCAATCGCAAACCGCGCAACACCACCTTCACAGTTCCAGGCGATTGTTCCGGCGGTTTGCCCGGCGCGGCACTGGCCTCTGGGGTCGGTGACGCATAAGTCACTGCGAACGGAACGGCGAGCAACAATTCGGGAGGCTCCATCGGCGCCGCGTTTTGCGTCGGCGCGCCTTGAGCCGCCGCGCTCCGCATGGTCGCCGGATGGAATGACGCCGCGACCGCCATCGCCGATCCAATAAGTAAACACCGCCCAGCGATTCGAGCCAGCTTGGTCATGCGAACAACCCTCGAATCAACTCGCCTTGGTCCAGGATCGCGATAGGTCGACCATCTGGCGTGACTAAATGCCTCGCGGGATCGATGCCGAGCGATTGAAGAATGGTGGAAGCGACATCGGCTGGCCGCACCGGCGAGTCGACAACCTGCGCGCCATCGCGATCGGTCGCGCCAAGCACACGTCCCCGCGCGACACCGGCACCGGCGAACAACAGCGACGCAGCGGGCCCCCAATGGTCGCGGCCGGCATCCTTATTGATTTTCGGCGTCCGGCCAAACTCGCCCATCACCACCACTAAATGGTCCTGTAGCAAACCGCGTTGATCCATGTCTTCGATCAACGTTGAGAACCCCTGGTCGAACTCGGGTAGCTTTTTGTCCAGGCTGGGGAAAATCTTCGAGTGATGGTCCCAGCCTCCGTAATTCACCGTGACAAACCTTGTGCCCCGCTCGATCAGCCGCCGCGCAAGCAAACAGCTTTGCCCGAACGTGTTGCGGCCGTAGCGGTCGCGTAACGCGTCCGCCTCTTGCTCCATCGCGAACCCCTCGCGAGCCTCGGTCGACAACACCATTTCCGCCGCGCGTCGTTGGAACTGGTCATAAGCCTGCAGTTGATCGTTGCCCTCGACTTGTCGAGCCAGCCGGTCGACCGCGTCCAACATCGCTCGGCGGCGTCCAAGTCGCGTGGCATCAAGCGGTTCGGCGGCGGCCAGATCCCGCACTCGATATCCCGACTGGCTTGGGTCGCCCGCCTTAAACGACTCATACCGCCCGCCCAAATACGCGCTGCGTCCCAGCTCCCACGTAAACGAAGGATTGCGCGGAACGGCCACATAAGGCGGCAATTTGCCTTGGAAACCCAACTCGTGAGCGGCGACGGCGCCCAGCGCCGGAAAATCGCCGAACGGTGTTCCGAATCGACCCGACAATACCCAATTGGTCGCCGTCTCATGATGGTCGTTGTTGTGCGCTCCGCTCCGCACCAACGTCAACCGATCCATCACGCGACTCATCCGCGGCAGTAGCTCGCCGATTCGCAACCCGGGCACCACCGTCTCAATCGACTCGTAAGGACCGCGCACATCGGCCGGCGATTCAGGCTTCAGGTCGAAACTATCATGGTGCGACAGACCGCCGCCCAAAAAGACCAAGAGCACCGACTTGGCGCGTGCCCGCCGCCCCGTGCCCGATGTCGAGCCGTTGGCGTGGACCTGTCCCTGAGACTGGTCTCGCGCTTGCGACTGGGGCTGCGATGCCGGGGCTTGAGCCGTCGGGTTTTCGGCAGCGGCCTCGCCGCGGAGCACGGACGCCAATCCGATACCGAGCGTCGACAAGGCTCCGACCTGCAGGAATGTCCGGCGACGCGTCAGTTGCCGAACTCTATTCCGTGTATCGTCACCGATAGCTTCATGGCCGCTAGCGAGCGCGTGGGGCGATAGCCCGCTTGCGCCACGAATATGAATTCCACTCATTGGTATGTCTTTCCAAGTATCAATGTTGAAAGGCGAATTCTTTGCTATTGAGAAGAGCCCAAAATAGATCGGCGAAAGCTTCTTGGGGACGGTCGGAATCCCGAACGCCGGCGAGCACCGCCGACCGTTCCCGCTCGTCCGGCAGGCGACAAAGCGTGGCCAAATAAAGTTCGTCGATCACTTGGACCAGCGAGTTCGACGCGGACGCCTGTGCCGAAATGGGCGGTGTTGAAGACGCTTGCGGAGACGAAGACGTTGGCGGAGACGGCGAAACTCCGGCAGGCGAAACCGGAGGCACCGCCGGTACGGTCAGCAACCTCTTCAACCGTCCTTCGGCGGCGTTGATTTTGGCGAACAGCGTATCGCCGTTTTGCAAATGGAGCAGTTGCGGCAAGGTAACGGCGTTGTCTCGCTCGCAAGCGCAGGCTGTCACGCGAGCTGACCGGCCGAACAACGAGAGAAAATACGAGTCGGCGTTGGAGTCGGGAACCTGGATCGCGCGTGTTCCCAGGGGATAGCCGGCGAACGCGTCTGGCACACCCGTCGCCTGGCAAATCGCGTCGAGCAGCACCTCCGCGTCGAGCCGACGCGGGTAGAAGTGCGAATAGAAGCGGGTATCGAGCGTGTTCGAAGGGCGTGGTTCGGACGACAGCTGATAAACGCGGGAATTGACGATCAGCCGCATCACGTGCCGAAGGTCGAATTCATGGGCGGTGAATTCATGGCACAGTGTCGTCCACAGCGCCGCGTTGGACGGCGGGTTGGTCGCCCGCAGATCATCCACCGGTTCGACCAGCCCTACGCCCAGGAAATGCTTCCAGAGCCGATTGACCATCGCTCCAGCGAACAGTTCGTGCCGCGGATCAACGATCCACTCAACCAAAGCCGCCCGTGGATCGCCGCCGGGCACAAGCACAACGGCGGAACGATCGAGAGGACGCGGGCCGAGCTGCGCGCCTGTCCGCGGTTGCCCGGCGGTGGCTGGCGCGGCGAGGGCCGCGTCGAACTGCTTGCGAAGGTCGGCGATCCGCTTTTCGATTGACTCTTTGTCGCCCGCGTTCGCTTTGGCAAGCTTGGCCGTTTCCTCTTCCAACTGGCGTTCTAAGTTCGCCGTGTGTCGAGTTCCCACAATCAACGTCGTTGGACCGGACTCGGGAGCCTGCCGACGTAAAGCGACCCGAGAGAAGAACGCCGCGAAGTGGTAGTAGTCATCCTGCGAGTAACGTTCGAGCGGATGGTTGTGACAGCGGGCGCAACCAATCCGTGTTCCCAAGAACGCTTGCGCCACCGAGTCAACGACTTCGGATTGCACCGCCTCCTGTTCGCCAATTGTCACGACGAAATAGCCGACCTCGGGATGCCGGTCGGTCGGTCCCCGCGCTGTGAGCACGGAACGAGTGATATCACGCCATGAACGTCGCTGCACGAGCTGGCCGCGCAACCACGCATGGAACGAGCGCACACCCTTTACACCCCGCACGTCATGGTCGCGTTCCTTGCGGTTTTGGAGCAAGTCGCCCAGTTGCAACGCCCAGTAATCGGCCCACTCGGGTCGGTCGAGCAATTGCTCGACAAGCTGTTGACGGCGTTGCTGCGACGCGGCGCTATCGATCGCGGAAACCGTCGAGCCAACCGACGCGGTGGCGGCTGCATTCGCCGCCGGTGGTCCCAAGAACGCGCGGGATTCCTCAGGAGTGGGCAGGCGGCCGATCAGGTCGAGCGACACTCGGCGAAGGAACGTTGCGTCGTCGCAGAGCGGCGAAGGCTCGATCCGCAGCGCGCTTAGTTTTTCGAAGACGGGACCATCGACCGCGTTCCAGCGAGTCGCGTACCAATCGGGCTGGGTCTCGACCGCCTGAGGAACCGTGAACGCGACGATCGCGACTTGGCCATGGAAGGCGGCTCGCAAAATCGTCTCGCCGGGCCGCAGCGCCCGCGCCACGCCGTCGGCGGTGACATCCAGAGCGCCAGCGTCTTGCGAATCGAATCGAACCAGCCACGTCACATCGCGCCGTTGTCCATCGCTGTAGACCGCAAACACTCGCACCGGCGCCGCTTGGCCGATTCTCAGCGTGGTTGTCGCGACTTCGGTCTCCAGCCTTTCAAGCTCGGGGTCCGTGGCCTTCGGACCGGGCGCGCCAGCGGCGATCCAGGCACTAAGCAGGCGGTAGGCGTCGCTTCCGCGATCGAACCGCTGGCCTCCACCGTGAGGCAATTCTCCCACCGCCTTGCGAAGTAGCAAACTTAATTCGGGCGACGCCGGGTTTAAACGCCTGCCACGCGATTCCCGCGCAAGCCACTGGTGGTCCCAATCCGGCGCGAAACCGCGTAATGACAATCGAAAACCATTTTGCCCCGCCAATTTGCCATGGCAGCCGCCACTGTTGCAACCAAACCGCGTCAGCACCGGCTCAATGTCGTTCAGGAACGAAATCGAGGTGGCGGCCGGCGCCGATGGTTCGAAAGCGAGCAAAGGCCGGGAAGCGATAGCGGATAAGCCCGCAATCAGTCCACTCGTCCCAAGCATCAGAGCGAGGAAATTGGGCCGCGAGAAACCCCGATGGTCGTTGCGGCCGGCGTTGTCAGTGGTCACCAAATTCGCTCCTCAAAGGCACGCCCGCGGACTGAAAAACGCCATCAGACCGCCGCCCCGGTCCGATGGCGACCGACACACCCAAAGAGCGATCGGTCGTAGCTGTAGGTGTCGCGGGGCGTCTCGGCTTCACGATTTGTCTGTTGAAAGTAGATCGGCGAGCGGCGGGAAACAACCCCTCGCGAACCGCCGAAAACTCCCCGATACTTGCCGCCTTGGGAACCGGCCGCGAGCAGGCCCGCTCGGCCTCCCGGATTGAAGCGACTCTCCACCCCACCCACGGACGCTCGATAAGGAACCTCCCGCATGACTCGGTTCGTTTCCCGTGTGATCTTGACCATGACGGTCACCGCTTCGATGGCGGTTCCCGCCTTGGTCGAAGCGCAAACGCGCGAGCAGAAGGTTCGCCAAGATAAGGCGAAAGTGGAGTCGGACGGTTTTTGGATCTACAACAACTTGGCCAAGGGGATCGAAGAGGCGAAGGCAAGCGGCAAGCCGCTGTTGGTCGTCCTGCGGTGCATTCCGTGCGAGGAGTGCGTGAAGTTGGACGATGATTTGGTCGACAACGACACCCAGTTGCGTCCGCTGCTGGAGCGATTCGTGCGGGTGCGGATCGTCTCCACCAACGGGCTCGATCTATCGCTCTTTCAATTCGACACCGACCAATCGTTCGCCGTGTTTATGCTCAACGCGGCCGGTGACATCTACGGCCGTTATGGCACGCGGTCGGATCAAAAAGAGTGGGCGAACGACGTGTCGATCGCCAGCCTGGGCAAGGCGCTTGAGGGCGCTTTGGCGTTGCACAAGGCGTACCCGGCCAACCGCTCGGAACTGGCAGGCAAACGGGGCGCGGCCCCCGAGTTTCCCGTACCCGAGCAATTTCCAACGCTGCGCGGCAAGTACGGTCCGAAACTGGACTACGAGGGGAACGTCGTTCGCAGTTGCATTCACTGCCATCAAATCGGCGACGCCCAGCGGGCCCACCATCTGCAAAAAGACGGAGCGATTCCCGATCGGGTTCTGTTTCCTTATCCGCATCCGAAATCGCTGGGGCTGGTGATGGACCCGCAGGAGCGGGCGCTGGTGAAACGCGTCGAGGTTGGCTCGCCCGCCGCCGCCGCGGGCTTCGCCGCTGGCGACGTGATCACGCGAATGGCGGGTCAACCGTTGCTTTCGATCGCCGATGTTCAGTGGGTTCTGCAGCAAGTCCCGGCGGAAGGCGGCCGAGTGATGGCCGAAGTGCGGCGTGGCGGCGAGCCTCTCAAATCGCCACTAACGTTGGAACTGCCGGCGGGCTGGCGCCGACTCGACGATATCGCCTGGCGGGCTTCCAGCTGGGAGCTGCGGCGGCACGCTTTAGGTGGGCTGTACTTGAAGACCTTGGATGCGGACGGCCGCGAGTCGCTGCGGATGGAAGAAAAAGCGATGGCGCTTCGCGCTCAGCACGTGGGTGAATTCGCGCCGCATGACCGCGCGAAGCGAGCGGGCTTCCGCAAAGGCGACGTGGTGGTGGCCTTCGACGGACGAAAAGATTTCCTGCGCGAGACCGATCTCCTCGCCTACGCCCTGGAACTAGCCAAGGTTGGCAAGCAGGTCGAGGTCGACATCATCCGCGATGGCCAAAAAATCCGGCTAACGCTACCCATCGGTGACCGCGCCGGCAACCGTTGACCCCAGCGGCCTTGCGAGCGTACCAGCGGCCTTGCGAGCATGCCGGTGGCGTTGCGCGACGGAATGGGAAGCGGGATCTGAAAGATCGCGCCACGCTAATAGGCGGCTCGCGCCGCTTGTGAGCTTCGGCGCCACTCCTTACAAGCGGAGCGGCGCAAGCCGCCCGGTGAACGAACGCGACGGCTGGCAAGAAGCCGCTCGACAAGCAACGCCGCAAG
>JBJTOW010000632.1:0-2870 GCA_046074805.1 Planctomycetota bacterium
GGAAGCGACCCGCGCCGCCCAGGCCTATATGATGAGCGGAGGAGGTGGTGGTGGCGGTATGGGCGGCGGTGGTGGAGGCGGCATGGGTGGTGGCGGCATGTTCTAACGGCCACCGCGAACGGCGTGCCAACTCCGACTCTCCCATGGCTTTGTCAATGCTTACGCGCTCGGCGTACGACGGACTTCATTGTCCGTCGCCATGCTTGGCGGGCGCGGAACGGGAAGTCCTTTCTCCCAATCGCTTTCGCTCATCGTTAGCTTGGGCGATACGCCAGTGTTGGCAATTCAATCTTCCGACTCCTCCGACTCCTCCGACTCCTCCGCGAACAGTCGGCGTTTGGCGGACGTGTCGGTTGCGGCCGCCTTTTTGTCCTCGTCCGGCTCGTAGTTCATCCATAAGCACTCGAGCTTGATTTCTTTCGTCTTCGCGTTGCTCGCTTTGTTATCGATCGGGATATCGACTCGCTGGAACCCATGCCGCTCGGCCCACTCGTCGTACTGCCGACAGCGATAACCCGAGAGAATGAACTTCCCCTTAATCGCGGCCAGTTGGTCAAGCAACGCTTGGTGCTGGCTGTCGGTCATTTCGCAGTTGTAGGCCGTCGTGACGGTTCGCGTGGCGTGAACATACGGCGGATCGCAGTAGAACAGCGTGTGTTGGCCATCTTGAGTGCGGATGACTTTGACCGCGTCGTCATTCAGAATCGCGATCCGCTTCAGCCGATCATGGACCGCTGGCAGGCCCTCGATGGCGCCGAGCCAGCTGGAGACCTGTTCATTCATATCCCGCCGCGTCCGCTGGCGGGACAAAGTCGCGAAAACCC
This sequence comes from Planctomycetota bacterium, assembly GCA_046074805.1. Classification (GTDB taxonomy): domain Bacteria; phylum Planctomycetota; class Planctomycetia; order Pirellulales; family Pirellulaceae; genus CAIXSC01. The sequence goes on from JBJTOW010000632.1 coordinate 825, forward strand.
GGCCAATGCCCTGGCGGCTCTGGCGAGCCAAGATGAAGAATCGCGCGGCCCGCTCGATCGGATCCTCGATCGATTCGCCGTCCGCCTCCAACGCCTCATCGAATACCTGCTGCGCGAAAGGCGTCGCGTCGACACGCCGACGAAATTTTTGGAACTGCTCTTCCGACTGCAATGCTCGCCAGAAACAGATGAGCTCGCCGTCAATGTCGTTGACGACCTCGGAGTAGCCGTTGGGATTCTTGTGCAGCAGCACGCCGCCAGCCCCGAAAAACGGCTCGACGTAATGCGTGTGCGGCGGCATTAACGCGATGATCCGTTTGGCCAAATAATGCTTTCCGCCATGCCGCTTGATCGGTGGCGTGATCGATTCGGCAGCCAGAAACTTATCCATAGCGTTGCAAGAATTCGAGCTTGTTTTCCAGGGGAGCGATCCCAGGCGACGATTCGCCGCCACGTGAGGTAGGAGGTCCAATCCCGCGCCTCGCGATTGTCTTGGATTCTCGCGGGATGTCAAACGGCTTGCGCCAAAGCAGCGAGTCGCCCCCGAACCATTACGGCTTCGGAGAAGCCAACCACGCGGCAGGCCGGGCGGCTTGCGGAGCCTTCCGGCCCGTCTATAATCTCATGGCTTGCGATACTTTCGGCGTTCCGTGGGTGCCTCTCGGGGTCGCGTTGGATTCCTGGATGTTGGGCTGATCTCGGCCGCGATGGCGGCGAATTGGCCGCTGGAGCCCCTATGCTTGGTTGGTTGAAAAACGTTTGGCTCGCGGTGTTCACCGTTGGGCATGGCCTGTGGGTCACGCTCCGTTATTGGTTGATCACCTACAAGACGGATCGCGGAACGTTCACGGACAAATTCGAATACCCGGAGAAGCCGGTGCCGGTGGCCGCTCGATACCGGGGCTTCCATCGTTACGACCTCACGACCTGCATCGCCTGCGATCAATGCGCGAAGGCCTGTCCGGTCGATTGCATCTACATCGGCAAAGAGCGTGTCGAGGGGAGCAAGGGGTTCCAGGTCACTGGCTTCACGATCGACTACTCGAAGTGCATGTTTTGCGCCCTGTGTGTCGAGCCTTGTCCGGTTGACTGTATTTTTATGGGCGCCACGCACGATCTAAGCTGCTTCAGCCGCGACGGATGCATCGTTGATTTCTCGCGATTGCCCGTGGATGTGGCTTGGGGCCGAGCGACCTTGAATCCGACAGCGGTCTCCGAATCCAAAGTGTTGACGCATCCGGTGCATGGCGGCCCGAATCAGCCCTAGGCGACTCTCCCCTCCCGTCTTTCGCCACTAGGCCCTTCGAGACCCGTCCCCCTCATGTCCGCACCCACGATCAAACCGTCGCGGTTGTTCACGCTCCACCAGGCCAACTCGATGTTGCCTTTGGTTCGATTGATCACGCAGGACATCGTTGACCTGGCGAACGGCGTTCGCGAGCGGAAACAGCGGCTCGAGAAGCTCGCCAAGGAACGCCCGGCTCGCGGCATGGAAGTCTACCGAGACGAATTGGAGCAAACCGAGCTTGACATCGACAAGGATGTCGAACGCCTCCAAGCCTTCGTCGACGAATTGCTGGAACTGGGCGTTGAACTCCGCAGTCCGCTCGACGGTGCCGTCGATTTTCCCAGCGAGGTCGACGGCAAACCGGCCCTGTTGCAGTGGAAACTCGGAGACGCCGCCGTGAGTCCCAGTCGCGACTGGGATTCCCACACCACGGACCGGGACGCTTGAACAAGACTTTTAACGCGAGAGCTGATTAGGCATTTTCGCACGGGGAAGCATGTATGGGATCGGCTCTGGACACGTCTATCGGGATCGTCGCGTACCTCGCGTTGTTCGCCGGCTTTGGCATCGTGTTCCTGTTCGTCAATCTGCTGGTCGGCAAGTTTGTTCGAGCGGACAACCCAACGCCCGAGAAGGGTGAAATCTACGAATGCGGCGAGCCGACCATCGGTTCCAGCTTCGTGCAGTTCGACTTGCGTTTTTATGTGGTCGCGTTGCTGTTCATCATCTTCGACGTCGAAGTCGCGTTCTTCTTCCCG
>JBJTOW010000633.1:0-7156 GCA_046074805.1 Planctomycetota bacterium
CTCGGCTGCGTCGATCACGTCCTGGTGTTCGACGATCCCACGCCACACGCCTTACTGCGGGCCATCCGCCCGGATGTCCTTGTCAAAGGAGGCGACTACCGCGTGGAGCAAGTTGTGGGGCGCGAGATTGTCTGGGAGTACGGCGGTCAAGTCCGAGTGGTGGCCAACGTCTCCGGTGTTTCGACCACCACCATCCTACGCCAGTTGGCCGTCGGCGGCGCGTCCGGCGAGATCGGCGCGCCGCGGCCCCAGCCCACAGGAGCCAACGAATGAAAATGACGCCCTGCGAGTGCGAACAGGCGGGCTGGTGCCGCCGGCATGGTTGCGCAAAGACCCCGTTGCTGGTCGAACTGTGTCAGCGACTCCCCCTGTGGTTTGCGGCGTGGGAGGGTGGATCGGGCCCGGGTCAAGGCGACGCGCGCGTGGGCCGGGAGGCCGGCCAAGCATGCCGGCATCGAGGCCTGGCGCGGCGGACGGCGGTCTGCCCCACTTGTCGAGGTCATGTCGAGTTGCACGTGTTCGCGTGCGCTGTCCATGGGGAATGCACGCTGGGGAAAATCCTGGCGGATCTAGCCTGTTGCGCGCGGTGCGGTGATTTTGAAACTGCTTCTTCGTTCCACGGCGACTAATCGCGTTCACGAAAGTCCATTTCAAGACAAGGGAGCCCGCGTATGCCCAAGTTTGACTGCTGTCCGCTCAGTGAGCTAACTCCCTATCCGGAAAAGCTGGGCGGAATCTTCGAGGTTCTGCAGGCCCTGAGCCCGGTCTCCTGTTGGCGCGCGGCGATGGGCTTGCAATGGAGCGAAGAGGAAGGCCTGTGGAGGGGAGAGAATGGAGCGCCGGGCAATCAAATCTCCGGCACGGTGCAATTGACGTGTAACGCGAACGTGCCCGCGCTGAAGATCACCGGGAGGGTCGATCGTGGCGCCCATTGTCAAAGTAGCGTGGACAGCACGACTTCGCCCTTCGGCTGCGGTTCCCTCGACAACATCGTCAACATCATGACGGCCGACCCCGCCTGCTGCGGGCTTCCGCCGGAATACAGCGTCAGTGGTCTGTATGCGGTGACGAACATCCCGCTGCCGATCGGCGCGATGCCGCCCCTCATTCCGCCGTGTTCCCGGGCGCTGCCGACGGATTGTTGCGTCGTTCCAGACCCACGGGCGGACGCGGGCGGCGTCGTGGGACGCCCGGCGGCGATTCGGGCGCCTGGCGCCGTGGGCATCGGCAGTCCCGGCTCGTGCGGCGACGGCGCCAGTTGCAAGTCTTGCGCCACGGATGACGCAAGGGTCTCGCTCGACGGAGCAAGTGGCGCGCGGACCTCGATGTTCAGCACCGCACCGGTGCGCTACGCCAACGGTGAAGTGTCCGTGGTGGCCCGCGACCTGGAAAGTTCGGGGTTCAGCTTGCCCTGGGGGCATACCCGTAGTTTCGCGAGTCGCCTGTCGCGCACGAACAGCGATTACCTTGGCAACGGCTACAACTGGTTGGTACGGGAGTGGCCGTACCTCCTGGCGAGCCTGGACGGCACGGTCGTGATCCAGGGGGAATCGAACACGGCCTATTGGTTCGACACGGTGGACGGCCAGTTTGTGCCGCGCTTCGACGTGAAGGCAACGCTGCGGTACGACAGCGGGGCCCAACGCTTCACGTTGTACGAGGTGGACGGCGTCGTCACGGAATTCGACGGCCTGACCGGCATGTTCCAACGCCGCTTCGACCAAAGCGGCAACGCGCTCGAGGTCAAGGCGATTCACAGCAATGGCTTCAACCCCACGCAGGTCGAGCGGAGCGTCACGCTCAACGGCGTGACGACCACCGAACAATATGGGTACGAGTACGGGTTGATCGGCGGGGACTACCAGCTGTCGCGGGTGACCCTGCGCCGGCGTGTCGGAACGGGCGATTGGACCGACGTGACCCGCGCTCAATACGCCTACTACGGCGAGTCCGATGCGTACGGCGCGTCGAGCGATCTGAAGACCGCGCAGACGCAGCGGTGGGACGGCGCCGCCTGGGTCGAGACGGGAACCACGTTGTATCGCTACTACCGGCAGCTGTCGTCGAGTTCCTCCAGTTCCTCCAGTTCGTCGAGTTCTTCCAGTTCTTCCAGCGCGTCCGGCGGTAGCCGGCCCGTCCATCTGCTCAAGTACGTCGTCACACCGGAGGCCTACCAGCGGCTCGCCGCCGACCCGCAGGTCTCGAATCCTCTCACCGCCAGCGACGCCCTCGTCGCCCAGTACGCGGACTACTACTTCGAGTACGACGCGCAGCGGCGCGTGACGCGCGAGTCGGTCAATGGCGGCTCCCGGACGTACGACTTCGCCTACGGCGCGAGCGGCTACGCTGACGGGTACAACGTCTGGAAAACCAAAACCGTCGAAACTTTGCCCAGCGGCAATCAAGTTACGGTCTACGCGAACTACGCCGGCGGCACGATGCTGCGGGTCCTCGACGCCAACGGCGACCGCTGGTACGACTTCTTCGCGTACAACGACCAGGGACAGGTAATCCTGCACGCGTCCTCGTCGGCCGTTTCGGGTTACGACGAGCAGTATCCCGACCTGCTCCACCAGGTTAGTGGAAACTACCAGTACCTGCGGGACAGCGCTGGCCAGTTGCAGTTATTCGAATACCACGCGGGCAGCGGCTACCTGACGGCCGAGAAGATGCAGCACGGAGAAACGGGCACGCCGATCACGGTCCGCGCGTACGAATACGCGGGGCGAACCATCGTGACTGGCGGTGGCGGAAGTTCGTCGTCGAGTAGTTCGTCGAGCTCTTCGAGCTCTTCCAGTTCCGGCGCGGCGGCGCCGCAGGCTTACTTCATGACCAAAAGGATCGAGTATCCTTCGGACACCGATCCGACCCAGCAACTCGTCACGACCTTCGACTATTCGTTCTGGGGCGCTTCCTGCCAACTGCGGCGGAAGACGATCACCTGGCCCGCCGTCGACACGTCGCGCAACGGCGCGGGGGCGACGACGGCGCGGCAAGAGTACTACGACGAACACAGCTTCCTGACCTGGATCAAGGACGAACGGGGCTTCCTGACTCGACAATCGTTCGACGTGGCGACGGGCGCCCTCACCCAGCGGATCGACGACGTGGATACGTCGCAGGTGAGCGACGCGCCGGCGGGCTGGGAAACGCCGACCGGCGGCGGCCTGCATCTGATCACGGACTTGCTCAGCGACTCCGTCGGCCGGCCCATCCGGCAGCTCGGCCCCGTCCATACCATCGACTGGGCGGGGGTCGCGACCCCGGTCCGCCGCGCGACGTGGTTCGTGTACCTGGATGCGGAACGGGAAATCTGGAGGGCGCAAGGTTACGCGACCGGCGAGTCGTTCGACCAGTTCACGCTGGAAAACCCCGTGTCGATCACCAAGCTCGACGCCAACGGTCAAATGCTGGCGCAGGCCCAGGCCGTCCGCGCCGCGACCGCCGGCGAACTGTCGCCCGACGATAGCTTTCCACAATCGTCCTATGTCCGCTGGACGACGAACCAATATACGGACTGCTGTCTGCTGGCCTCGACGCGCGTGTACCACTCCATCCCTTCGTCCGGGTCCGGCGCCTCGGGAACGCATTACGACGAGACGGCCTATGGGTACGACAGCAGCAAACGGCGGAATCGCCACGAGACGCCCGGCGGGACGATCACCCGCACGGTCTTCGACGCTCGCGGCAACCCCTGGAAGACGTTCGTGGGCACGAACGACACCGGGGCCACCGAAAGCGATCCGACCGGGGGCGGCGCGAGCGGTAACAACATGGTCCAGGTCGCGCAGCAGCAGTTCGACGGCGGGACGGACGGCGGCGACAATAATCTGACCCAAACCACCGCCTACGTCGCTGGCTCGACAACCCGGGTGACGTCGTTCGCGTACGATTGGCGGAACCGCCGCGTCGACACGGATGGCGAGATCGATTATTTCCAGCGGGTGACTTACGACAATTTGGATCGCGTCGTGCAGTCCGAGCGGTACAATACGTCGTCGGGCGGCCACTTGATCGCGCGGAGCGAGACGAAGTACGACGAGCGGGGACGCGTGTACCAGAAGGTGCGGCACGGGGTCGATCCGGACACCGGCGCCGTCGGCAACTCGCTGACCGACAACACGTGGTACGACGCGGCGGGGAACGTGCTCAAACAGCAGCCGGCCGGGGCGCGGTTATTCCGCAAGCACGCGTACGACGGCTTGGGACGGAAGACGAAGACGTACTCGGGCTACGATTTATCCGAAACAACTTACGCGGACGCGTCCACGGTCGCCGGCGACACGATCCTCGAACAGACGGAGGTCACGTTCGACGCGGCCTCGAACGTGATCCAAACGACCGTGAAACAACGCTACCACAACGCGACGGGGACGGGCGAGCTGAATGGGCCGGCGAGCGTGCAGCCGAAGGCCCGCGTGACCTACTCGGCGGCGTGGCCCGATCCCATCGGCCGCCAGCAAGCGGCGGCAAACTATGGCACCAACGGCGGCGCGACGCTCAGTCGGCCCGACACCATTCCGGCCCGTAGCGATTCCGTGCTGGTGACGAGCCAGGACTACAACAACGCCGGCCAGGTCGCCATTCAAACCAACCCGGCGGGCATCTCCACCTGCCTGTTGTACGATGCCGCCGGTCGCCAGATCGTGATGGTGTTGAACTGCACGGGGTCGAGTTCCAGCAGTTCCTCCTCGTCGTCGTCCTCGTCCAGCAGCGATTCGTCGTCCGGTTGTTTGGCGTCGCTCGATGCGAACGTGATCGTGCGGACGACCTACAACGCGGACGGCAACGTGGTGGAGCTGATCGCCGAAAACAGCATCACGGGCCGACAAGTGACGCAATACGTCTACGGGACAACGCTCTCGGATAGCGGCCTCGCGTCGAGCCTGCTCAAGCGCAAAGAGATCTATCCCGACTCGGTGGATAGCGACGACGAGATTCGCTTTACCTACAACCGCCAGGGCGAGGTCACGTCGGTCCGCGACCAGAACGGCACGGTCCACGCGTTCGATTACGATCTGCTCGGCCGTCAGATTCATGATCGGATCACCACGCTCGGCACGGGCGTCGACGGTACGGTGCGGCGGATCTCGACGAGCTATGAAGTCCGCGGCATGCGGGAGAAGATCACCAGCTGGAACGGCGAGACGGTCGGCAGCGGCAGCGTCGTGAACGAGGTCCAGTTCGCGTACAACGAGTTCGGCCAGCCGATCGACGACTACCAGGCGCACAGTGGGGCGGTGAACACGTCGACCACGCCCAAGGTGCAGTACGCGTACGCGAATGGTGCGGCCAACACGATCCGCCAGACCTCGATCACCTACCCCAATGGCCGGGCCATCAATTATGGGTACGGCTCGTCCGATTCGATGGCCGACGTCCTGAGTCGCGTGGCCGCGCTCATGGACAGCGACGGCGGCGCGACGCACCTGGCCGATTACTCGTACCTGGGACTGCGGACGTTCGTCGAGGTCGACTACACGGAACCGGACGTCAAGTACACGCTGGTCGGGACGGCTGGCGGCAACGATCCGGACACGGGCGACATCTACCGGGGCTTCGATCGCTTCGGCCGGATCAAGGATAGCTATTGGTACAACTACAATTCGGCGACCGACGTCGACCGCATCAAGTACGGTTACGACCGCAACGGCAATCGCACGTATCGGGAAAACACCGTTGCCACGTCGTATGGCAAGAATTTCGACGAAAAGTACGAACACGACCTGCTGGACCGCCTGAAACTCATGGAGAGGGGCCGCCTGACGGCTGGCAAGGACGACATCACCAATAAGACGTTCGCCCAGTGTTGGAGCCTGGACGAGACGGGGAACTGGAAGAAGTTCCTGGAGGACAGCGACGGGGACGGCGCGTGGGATCTGAACCAGTTCCGCTCGGCCAACACCGTCAACGAGATCACGGAAATCAGCGAGCTCGCCGGTCCCGCCTGGGCCACCCCGGCCTACAACCGCGCCGGCAACATGACCACGATCCCCCAGCCCGCTGACCCCACTCAGTCGTTCACCGGCACCTACGACGCCTGGAACCGCTTGGTCAAGCTGGAAGACGGCTCCGGCACCGTCGCCCAGTACGAGTACGATGGGGCGAAGCGCCGGACGGTCAAGAAAACCTACGCGTCGGGCACGCTCTCGCAAACGCGGCACTTCTATTACACCGAGCCTTCCCGCTGGCAAGTCGTCGAGGAGCGAATTGAATCGTCGAGCGACGCCGAGCGGCAGTTCGTGTGGGGCCTCCGCTATGTCGACGACATCGTGCTCCGCGACCGCGACACGGATGACGACGGGACGCTCGATGAACGCCTCTATGGATTGCAAGATGCGACGTGGAACACAACTTCACTAGTCACGGTCAGTGGCGCTACGCTTGAACGCTTACAGTACGATGCTTATGGCGCAACGAACATCCTAACGGCGACATTTGAACCCCTAGAGTCAACGACATCTGACTGGGAGAATCGGCTTGCTGGATATCCTCTTGATATCTCAACATCTCTATATGCCGTAAGGCACCGAAACTTATCTATCACCGTCGGATGGCTGCAACGAGATCCACTGCTTCGGTTAGACAGCCTCAACCTTTCGCTTTACGCCTACTGTGGAGATCAGCCATACCGATTGACTGATCCATTCGGTCTCCTTCCAGCGGTCGTAAATCCCTACGCCTCACCGAGTCCCGCTTCTTTCGAAGGAACGGCGCGGTCTTCATTTTGGAAGATTGTGATCGAATGTCTCATTGGCGCAGGAATAGGAATGGCAGCTGAAGTCGCCCTTGCGCTGATCGAGTACTGGTCCACCGGCATAAGGCCGCCTACCCTAACACGGGACGTGCTACGAGCAATTTGTGCAGCAGCACTCGGCTGCATCTTGGCGACCTATGTAATGGAGGCCGGACCTTTCGTTCTCACAGCGTGCAAAGGAGCGATTGCTCCATTCCAGGGCCCTAGTATGGGAAAATTCATATGCTACACGGCAATGTGTGGTTTTGCGCTTGGCGCGATTACGATCGCCGCTGTCATGTGCTCTGTTTGCGCTTCGGTCAACGCAAAGCCACGTGTCTGCATTCCCCAAATTCCGACAATTCCTATGCCTTGGGGAGTCTTTGATCTGCCAGGATGGATTGACGACAATTTCCTCAA
>JBJTOW010000634.1:0-5297 GCA_046074805.1 Planctomycetota bacterium
CATCTCCGGGCTTTTGACTGGCATCACCGTTAATGTGGATTCCCGACCCAACATTATTGAACAGTTTATTGCCTTGGATCAATGGGAAATCGCCGCTGTTACTATGGTAAATGCCGTGCTCTCCATTGAACCAAGGCAATAAACTGTTCAATAATTTTGGGTCGGGAATCCACATCAACGGTGATGCCAGTCAAAAGCCCGGAGATGGACTGGTTTCATACGCGACGATTGAGAACAACATCATCTACGAAAACGGCCGTGGCGGTGGCTCGGCGATAAACCTCGACGGTGTCATGGACAGCGTCATTCGGAACAATTTAGCGTATAGCAACCATGCCAGCGGAATTTCGTTATATGCCATTGATGGCGCGGCCGGATCCAGTCGCAATCAGGTGTTGAACAACACGTTCGTGATGGCTAGCGACGGTCGTTGGGTTGTGAATATGCCGAAGTCGTCCGGAGGGCGTGCGTCGCCGACAGCCAATAATTTCCGTAACAACGTCTTGTATACGCCCCGATCCGACCGCGGTTCGATCTTGGTGTACTCAACTGCGGTTTCTGGCTTTGGCAGCGACAACAATGTGGTCGTCGGCCGGTTCAGCACCGATGGCGGCAAATCGATGATTAGCCTTGCGCAATGGCAACGTCTTGGGTACGACAAGCAGTCGATTGTTGCCTCGCCCGCGGCGCTCTTCGTCGACGTGGCAGCCAACAATTACCGTTTGAAATCCGGTTCGGCGGCGATTGATACTGGAGCGACGCTCGCGTTGGTCACGACCGACATTTCTGGCATCGCGCGGCCGCAAGGGCCACGGCACGACATTGGCTGCTACGAATACGTGGTTTCGGCGCCGATTCAACGATAGGTCGGGATCCGCTGGTAGCGCTCTGGGGTACTTGGGTATCGATCGACGCTGGAGAGGGAGGACGAAAAAAAACGGATTTTTTCCGGCTTAATCGGGGCTTAAGGTTGCGTTCGGTAATCTGCCTGTCATCGCGGGTGATCCGACTTGGCAGATCGAATGGCACGTTGGATCGTCCGCGCTTTTCGGATTGCAGCCTTCACACCTCTCTTCTCGAAAGGCAAGCCCCTATGTTTCGCCGTCAAGACGCCTCACGCCAGGAAACTCGCCGCCGGCTCGCCGCGTTGAAAGCCCGCCGTTCCAGCCTGGAAACGCTGGAAGGCCGGCAGTTGTGCGCAACCGACTTCCGCACCTTCGATGGCACGGGCAACAACGTCAAGAGTCCCCAATGGGGAAGCACCGTAGAGCAGTACATTCGGCTCGCGCCAGCGGGTTATTCGGATGGCATGGCTTCGCCCGCTGGTGCCGATCGCCCGAGCGCGCGCGCCGTCAGTAATTCGCTCGCGGATCAAGATGGGCAGAGCGTTTTGAACAATCGAGGCATGTCGGCTTTTGTGTATGCCTGGGGCCAGTTTCTGGACCACGATCTCGATCTCACGAATTCAGCGGTGCCCGATGAGCCATTTCCGATCGCGGTACCGACGGGCGATCCGTCGTTTGATCCGGCGGCCGATGGCACTCGGCAGATTCCTCTATCGCGATCGATTTACGACTCCGCGACCGGCGTGAGCACGGCGAATCCGCGACAGCAACTGAATGCCATCACCGCGTTCATCGACGGCTCGCAAATCTACGGCTCGGATTCAACTCGGGCCGCCGCGCTGCGCACTTTCACGGGAGGAAAGCTCGCCACCAGCGACGGCAATTTGTTGCCTTTCAACACGGCCGGTTTGGAAAACGCCTCGCCACCGGGCGCACCTGCCAGTTCGTTTTTCCTGGCGGGAGATGTGCGAGCGAATGAAAACGTCGAGTTGCTTGCGCTGCACACCCTGTTTGTCCGTGAGCACAACCGAGTGGCGGACCGACTAGCGGCCGCTAATCCGACATGGGCCGACGAAAAGCTGTACATGGAAGCTCGGCGTGTGGTCGGCGCCGAACTCCAGGTGATTACTTACAACGAGTTTCTGCCAGCGATGCTCGGCACGACGGCGTTGCGCCCCTACAGCGGCTATAAGGCGACGGTGAATCCGAGCGTTTCCAATGAATTCGCCACGTCCGCTTATCGGCTCGGCCACAGTTTGCTCGGCGACGACATCCAATTCCTGGACAACAACGGCAACGCGGTCCGCGAGCCCCTGTCGCTTCGCGACGCGTTTTTCAACGCCCCCGTGCTAAGCGCCACGGGTATCGATCCGATTCTGAAATATCTAGCGTCGGACAACGCCCAGGAAATCGACACGAAAGTTATCGATGACGTGCGGGATTTTCTCTTTGGGCCGCCGGGCGCCGGCGGACTCGATCTGGCCGCCCTAAACATCCAGCGTGGTCGCGATCATGGCTTGGCCGACTACAACGCCACTCGAGTCGCTCTTGGCCTGCGGCCGGTGGCGCGGTTCGCGGACATCACCAAAAACCCGGAATTGCAGCAGGCTCTCGAACAGACCTATGGCAACGTCAACAAAATCGATCTTTGGGTCGGCGGTTTGGCGGAAGACCACATGCCGGGGTCGAGCGTGGGTCCGACATTCCAACGGATTCTGGCGGACCAGTTTCAGCGTCTCCGCGACGGCGACCGGTTCTGGTACGAGAAGGATTTCCAAGGTCCTGACTTGCAGCAGATCCGCCGCACGACCTTGGCGGAGATTATCCGGCGGAACACGAATACGACGAACCTACAGGACAACGTGTTCTTCTTTAAGGCCGGGATCGCGGGCCGCGTTGTCAATGACGCCAATGCCAATGGCAAAATCGATACGCGCGAAACGGGTTTGGCGAATATCGTGGTCCAACTTCAAGACTCGCAAGGGAACGTCTTGGCGACCACACGAACGGCGCGTGACGGCAGTTACCGTTTCGATGGATTGGCGTTGGGTGTCTATCGCGTGCGGGTTTTATCCCCGCAAGGATCGCGGCAAACCACAGTCGATCCTCCCAATGTCGTGGTATCGAAGGGTCAATTGCTGGACCGCGTCGACTTCGGCTTGAATACCCCCAAGGTCGCCGCGCGGTCGACTGCTTTACAAGACGCCGCGATCGTGTCGCTCACAAACGGCCGCTAAAGCGTTCGCTTGAATTGGTAGCCTAGCGACGAACAGGCCGCTATGTTTCTCAAAGACTGTGCTAGCGGTCTGTTCGATCGGGGCGGGGAGGGCAGGCATGCGGATTTTGGTGGTCGAGGACGACGCGGACTTGCGCTGTTTGCTCGCCCGCGCGCTGCGTGTCGAGGGGTACGCGGTTGACACAGCGGCGGACGGCGAAGATGGCTTGCTGAAAGCCGGCTCGTGGGAGTACGACGCCGTGGTGCTCGACCTGATGTTGCCCAAACGCGATGGCCTATCGGTCCTAGCCGAGCTCCGTTGTCGGCGGCCGACTCCGGTGCTCATCTTGACTGCCCGCGACACGGTCCACGACCGCGTGCAAGGGCTCGACGGCGGGGCAGACGACTACCTTGTTAAACCGTTCGATTTGCAAGAGCTACTCGCGCGGCTCCGCGTGATTATTCGCCGCGCGGCGGGACAGTCCCGGGCGGCGATCGCCATCGGCGATGTCTCCATCGACACGTCTTCGCGGGTCGTGTCGCGTGGCGGCGAGCCTATCGCGCTTACCGCCCGCGAGTACTCGCTTGTCGAGCTTTTGGCGTTGCACCGCGGCAAACTTGTCACACGCTCGATGATTTACGACCACCTATATGACGAAAACGAGGATACCCTCTCGAATTTAATTGAGGTTCATGTTTCCAATGTCCGCAAGAAACTAGGCAGGGAGTTCATCGCAACACGCCGCGGACAAGGGTATATCGTCGATGGTTAGGTCGATTCGTTGGCGGATTCAACTTTGGCATTCGGCCGTGTTGCTGCTGGTCGTCGAGTGTTTCGCGGCGTTTCTGTATTGGCGCATTGAACAAGCGCAGTTCGCTACGATCGATTCGGAATTGGAAGGCGCTGGCCAATCGCTGGTATCGGTGCTGCGTTCGATTCCGCCTCGCGAATTGGACCGCCCCGGCACGCTGGAGCAGGCGACGTGGCGTCCTCCCGAGCCGGCGGCGGGGCCGCCGCCGGGACCACCGGGCCCGCCGCCGCGGCCCGGCGAGTTTCCGCCGGAGGAACGTCATCGTCGGCAAATGGCCCGCTTCTCCAGCAATTTGGTTCTCGCGGATGGGTTTGTGAACCGCTACAACGACCGACCCGAAGGCGGGCCGTATTTTGTTGTTTGGAAGGCGAGTGGCGAGGTGATGAAGGCCTCCTCGACGGCCGCTGCCCGCCTGCGCCGCCCCGCGCCCCGCGAACTCGTGTGGACGAGCCGTCCACCAGGGCCGCGCCTCCCACCGGCTGAGCCGCGCCTGCCACCGGCTGAGCTGCGCCTGCCAATGGCTGGAAGCCGCGCCGGCCCTCTCCCTATCAACACGCAGCCGTTCAACACGCTGCCGCCGGAAACGCTTGTCGACGACCGCAATGGGGTGGCGTGGAGACAGCGTGGAGTGATCCGCGAAGTGGTGATGGAGGGACCTGTCGGGACGCTGGTGATGGTCGGCAGGCCACTTGATTCCGAGTTCGCCGATTTGCGCCAGTGGCTTGTGTTGCTGGTCGCCAGCGGCGCGGGACTTGTCGCTTTGGGGATCATTGGTGGAGCGATCCTGTCGTACCGCTCGTTGCGTTCCCTGCGAGTAATGAGCGACGCCGCCGCCGGCATTTCGGAACGGAACCTTTCCGAGCGGATCGATACGCACAAGGTCGATCAGGAACTGCTCGATCTGGCGGAGACACTCAATAGCGCCTTTGGCCGGCTTGAGCAGGCGTTCGCCCGTCAGATGCAATTCACCGCCGATGCTTCGCATGAACTCCGCACGCCGTTGACGGTGCTGTTGGGCAACCTGGAACTGGCCGTCCGCCAACCCGGCTTAGCGGATGATACTCGCCATTCGCTTGAAGCGTCGCTGCGAGCGGCGCGTCGCATGCGTGGTTTGGTCGACAACCTATTGACTCTGGCCCGAGCCGACTCGGGGGTGTTGGAAATTGACCGGCAGTCATTCGACTTGGGGGATACCGTTGAGGAATGCGCGCAACTGCTTGAACCGCTCGCGCGCAACAAGAACGTGAAAATTTTGCGGGACATTCAACCTTTAGAAACCCAGGGCGATCCGCGGTTGCTCGCGCAAGTCGTGATTAACTTGATCACCAATGCGATCCAATACAATCGCGACGGCGGCAATGTCAAAATCTCGCTCGCGGTCAAGGGTGATTTCGTCGAGCTTATCGTCGCCGACACGGGCCTCGG
>JBJTOW010000635.1:0-2800 GCA_046074805.1 Planctomycetota bacterium
GTCTGGACATGGAAGCTGATACCCGCCGTCGCCTGCTTCGCGTTGATGAACTACACCTATCTCACCGCGATGGTTAACGGTTCGGCCGCGAACGCCATTTGGATGCAGAACACAGCGCCCGTTTGGGTATTGATCGTCGGCGTGTTCGCGTTGAAAGAGCCGGTGCATCGCCTCGATTGGCTTTTCATCCTCTGCTGCGCCCTGGGCGTGGGACTGATAGTGGTCTGCGAGTCGCGTGGAGAATCGTTGGCCGCCGTCCTGTGGGGACTTGCCTCAGGCCTTTTCTACGCTGGCGTGGTGTTATCGCTGCGGATGCTCCGCGAGTACGACTCGGCGTGGCTGGTCGCTGTCAATCATTTCGCGACCGCCGTGCTGATGTCCTGGAACCTGCACGCGATGCCGGCTTGGCCAAGCTTCATCCAGTGGATGTTGCTAGCCGGTTTTGGAATGGCGCAGATGGGCTTGCCGTACCTGCTGTTCGCGCGAGGGCTGCGGTCGCTACCCGGACATCAAGCGGCTGGCATCGGGTTGCTCGAACCGATCTTAGTGCCGGTGTGGGTATTGGCTGCCTGGGGCGAACGGCCGGCATGGTGGACGATGGTTGGCGGCGGGCTCATTTTGATCGGCCTAGCGACCCGTTACCTCGAAACGCTCGCCCAGTTCACCCGCCGCCGCGGCTCGACGACCTGAATCGCAAAAAAAGCCCCTGGTCCGATCGCTCGAACCAGGGGCCTACCACGTTTCGTTGCGTCGAGGTTTCGTTGCGTCGAGTCCTCTCCGGTCGTAACTCCGGTTACAGCTCGATGGATTCGACCTCGGCCACGAACCGGCCATCGTTGCCGTGCATGAACGACGAGACGACTTGAAACACCGCGTCGCTGAAGCCACCGATGTTCAGGATCTCCTGCGATTCAATCGCCTGCGTTGTGCCGTAACTTTGGATGTCAATGCACACGAGTTTGGGCTGCGCCACTCCCAGCCGACGCTGGTTCGCGACAAAGGTCCGCCACTCGGACATCACCCCCGTCGCGCCGTTCGCGCCGGTTGCGAACGCGTCGTTCGCGTAGCACCAACTCTCGTTATCGCTCACCAATACGCACGCCGCGAACTTCCGTCGCCCCAACCGCTCGTTGACCGCCTTGAGCGGCAGCGAGCAGTCGGTGCCGCCGCCGCCATACTGCGCCAGCCGCGCCGACAGACTCAAAATCGTATCGCCCGGATCGACATTGGCGTCGTACGCCTGAGTGTCGAACGGGATCACAACGCTGTCTGGGTTCCGACGCAGAACGGCCGCCGCGAACAACGCCGCCACATCGACGCACCGCATGACGGAGGTCGCGCCGTCGCCGCGGTCGCCCGAAGCCGCGCTCCCCATCGAACCCGACACATCGAGTCCAATGACCACCGGACCGGGCAGCGTTGGCACGTTGCCGCAGGCTATCTCCGCCGCGTTTTGCAACACGGCCTTGATCCGCTGCGGAACCGTATCGTTCGTGTTCATATACGCCGCCAGGTACTGGTAGGGGAACTGCCGCGACCGGCGGATTTCCTCGGGGCTCGCTAGGCGATCCGCGACGTACTCCACCATCTCCGGGTCGTCCAAAACCTCATGCCGGGCCAACGTGTTCAAGTTCATCCGCAGCGCTTGCGGACCCATCTGCCGAGCGATCGCCTTCCAGACAACCGGCCCCTTGGCAGCGTCGGCCAACAAGTCCCAACGCACCGACAACGAGTCCAGGATCCGCGCCTGCGCCTCAGCGGAATCCGCTTGGCGGTACGCGATCAACTCCCGTACCTGGCGCGGCAAGTCAGCCTCGGTCGCCGGCGCCCACTTCGCCACATCGCTGTCGGTCAACCAACCGAACAAGGCCCGTCGAGCGTTATCGGCGGGAGTCGGCCGAGCCATCCGCAGGATGTCCCGCAGGCTGGGATCGTTGCCGATCGACGCCGATAGCATCTTGGTCACGGAAGCCTCGTTCAGCCAACGCTGGAACGCCCGCTGCAAACTGGACGACAATCCCTTCCGTCCAAACTTGCCCGAACGAACCATCTGAAACACCGTTCGCAAGACGCGGCCGCTGTCGACGACGCGGTCGAACACGCGATGTGTCAACTGCGGGTCGCGTTTCGCCAACGCCAATAGTAAGGCGGCCGGCATGTCCTTCATGTAAGCCCGCTCACGGGCATAAACCGCCAGCTTCGCCAGATACACATTGTCATCCACCTGCTCGATCAATTGGAACAACGAATCGACCTGCGATTGCGCTGTCGCGTAATAAGTGTTGGCGAACGTTCCCGTGGCCGCTAACTGAGCCAGCGCATGCTTGGGGGACAGCTTATAAGCCGCGCCACCCGCGACATTGCAAGTGTCGGCGGCCGGCGGTTGCATGGTCGTGGACGCAGACGAGAATAGAAACTTGTTGGCCATGGGATTTCTCCTACCGGACATAGATCGTCCAGCGAAGCGTCCGGAACCGCGCGTCGAACGACACGCTTTTAGAAGTTCCTTCGTTCCGGCTATCAGCTGGACAGTTAAGAAGACCAAGCGTCCCCAAAAAGGTTCGCGGCTCGACCACGGAAGCCGCAAAATGAAAACAAATCCATTCGACGCGACTCGGACCGCCGACAGGCCGCAACGCGCGCCGCGCCACTCGCATGGCCGACTATCATCTGTCGAGAGGTCCGCCACAGGACCTAACCGGTCGTCCTTGAACACGAGTGGATCACCATGGAACGGGCGCGGCAGACACCTGAGCTCAACGAGGCCGAACGCGGCCGCTACGAATGGCAACTCTGGGTC
>JBJTOW010000636.1:0-3581 GCA_046074805.1 Planctomycetota bacterium
CTTTTTCTGTTCGCGGAGTGGCCTCTCCTGTCCCTCGCTAGGCCCATGCGGCGACGGACTTGGAAGTCCGTCGTACGGGGAGAATACGCAGCTGGAAAATCACCAGCTACTCGTGCCGTTTACGCGACGGACTTCACTGTCCGTCGCGAGGCCCATGCGGCGACGGACTTGGAAGTCCGTCGTACGAGGAGAATACGCAGCTGCGAAAGACACAGCTAAAACGCCAAAAGCACGGCACTATTTGACGGCTACCGATGCGACTCCCTTCAGCCGCCGAACTCGGGACGGCGGCGTCCGAGTTGGGACTGAAGGCGCTGCACAATGCTGCTATGCATTTGGCTGACGCGGCTTTCGCTGAGATCGAGCGTGGCGCCGATCTCTTTCATCGTCAATTCTTCATAGTAATAAAGAATGATGATCAACCGTTCATTGCGGTTCAGCCCCTTGGTGACCAGCCGCATCAAGTCCGACTTTTGAACTCGACGTGTTGGATCCTCGCCTTTCTTGTCCTCAAGAATGTCGATTTCACGGACGTCTTTATAACTGTCCGTTTCGTACCATTTCTTGTTGAGGCTGATTAGATTGACCGCGTTCGCTTCGATGATCATCCGTTCGAGTTCGGGCAGAGGGATCTGCAACTGCTCGGCCAGTTCCTGTTCGGTTGGATGGCGTCCGAGTTTCGCTTCTAGCGTTTTCGTGGCTTCGCCGAGCTTACTGGCTTTGGAGCGGACGAGTCGCGGCACCCAGTCCATGGTGCGGAGTTCGTCGAGCATGGCTCCGCGGATACGCGGAACGCAATAGGTCTCGAACTTCACGCCGCGGGTCATGTCAAACGCGTCGATCGCGTCCATGAGTCCGAACACGCCCGCCGACACCAGGTCATCCAGTTCCACGCCCTCTGGCAAGCGGGCCCAGATACGTTCGCCGTTGTATTTGACCAATGGCAAATACTGTTCGACCAAGCGGTTCCGCAGCTCTTGGTTTCCGGGATCGGCTTTATACTCCCGCCAAACGTTCTCGATGTCCTCGGCAGATGCCAGAGTGGTCGCCATGCGCTCCTCCGTGAGTGCTGCGCCGTCCGTCCTGGACGACGCTCGATAGTCGAATTCGCTCTTTTTATTCCCGGTCGGCAAACATCAACCAAAGGCCGCAGTTTGACGTCCTAGGGTAAGCCGTAGCGTCTCTTTATCATCGGTTTCTTAACCTTTCGAATTCAGGATTCCTGGTGATTTTTACGTAACGCTGTCAGGCGACGATCGGGTGTCCCCGCCAACTGCCGCTGCCACCATCCTCGACTGGGTTGGTGGCCGCTGCGGTCGACGCGTCCGCCATAAGAGCGGCCGCGATTTGCGATAAAGCGGCCGCCGAAATGCTCCGCGCCGCCCATGAGACGACCGGTTTGCGTTGCTCGGCCGCCGCCGCCACTTGCGGATCGGCGGGCACATGTCCCGCGAAGCGCAGTTCCGATCCGAGGAACCGACGGCAGGCCTGTTCAATGCGGCAATGAGCGTCGAGGGCTTCTTCGCGATCGCGCGTGTGGTTTACTAAGAGGCATGGCGGAGAACTGGGCGGAGTGTCGCTCAGCCGCTTCAGGCCCGCGTAGGCGTCCATCACGGACAAGCTCTCGGGATTTGTCACCATGAGCGCCACATCGGCCGATGTCCACAGCCCTCGAATCAAGGCTCCCGGACCATGGCCGGCGTCAAGCACCGCCCATTCGGCGTGGCGTCCCAGACCGCTCAATTGCCGCAGCAACCGCGCCGCCGCCCGCTCTGAAAAAAGATCCTCGGCTTCGACATTTTCAGCCGCGTTCGGCGGCGGCGAAACGAACGCAGCGGCGGAATGGGGCGAATGGGAAGCGGAAACGTGTCCTCGGACGCGATTGGGACTGCGCCTTAGAGGGGCAGCCGGCGACCAAACGCCGGGAGCCAACTGAATGCCGGCCGGACCGCGGACCAGCACTTCGTGGATATCGCGACGAGCCGTCAAAATGTCGGCCAGCCCATGCGGTTCATCCACTCCGCACAGCGACGCCACGCCCGCGCAATGCGGGTCGGCGTCCACAAGCACGACGCGGGCCCCATGATCGGCCAACGCGACGGCAAGGTTGACCGCGATGGTTGTGGCACCCACGCCGCCTTTGGCGCCGGTTATTACGAGCAGCCTCGGACGCTGTTCCGGAAGCACCGCCATTCGGGCCTCCGCCAGTGCCAGCTTTCTCAATTCAGCGGCTTGGTCGCTCATGGCTGAGACATCTCCCCGGCCCGCGTTCCGGTGAACGAGGCCATGTCTTCCGCCACGTCCCGATTGCCCGCGAGCAGCCGTCGGACGAATCGACGGGAGTCCGCGACCGCAATGTCGTCGGGCACGTTCTGGCCGTGCGTCAGATAGCTCAGTCGATGTCCGGACCGCTGTAGCCAAGCGAAGGCGGGACCAAGGGTGGCCGCCTCGTCAAGTTTCGTGAGGAGCAGCGACGTGACTCCCGCAGGCGCGAACCGCTCTGCCGCTAATCGCATCGGTCCGCAACCGGATGCGGCGCTCAGCACCAAATGCACTTCGTCCGCGCGGGCCTCTTCGAGAATCGATTTCAATTCCTGAATGCGGACTTCATCCCTGGGACTACGGCCAGCCGTGTCGAGCAATACAAGGTCGCATTCGCCAAGCCTGTCGAGCGCCCGCCGCATGTCGCCAGGGTTCGACACCACTTCCATGGGCAGATCGATGATGTCCGCGTAAGTCCGCAGTTGCTCAACCGCCGCGATGCGATAGGTGTCCACCGTAACGAGCCCGACGCGGCACCGTTCGCGCAGCCGGAAGTTCGCGGCCAATTTCGCGAGTGTCGTTGTCTTGCCAACGCCCGTTGGTCCAACGAGCGCTACGACTCGGCGTCGCCCAGGCGCGCTCACGATCGGTCCGGAAGTGGCGATCCGCGACTCCATGACATCGACAAGCCGCGCTTTCAGGGTCGCAGCCTCGTCCCCCGCTTGGTTTCCAGCTTCGCTGCCAATGTCTTTTCCGCTGTGGTTTCCGAAATGGTTTCCGCCGTGGTGTCCCGCATGAGCAGAGGCAAGGCCGCGCGCCTCTTCGATCAACTCGCGGGCAAGATCGTCTCCCAGTTCGGCGTCCAACAAATCGACGAAGAGATCGAACACGGAGGCTGGCAGGCGGGGCCCCGGCAGTGGACGCCGAGTTAACTCGTCGAGCAACGGCCACTCGCGAGATAGCGATGTCGATGCATCGCGTCGCCGTCCGTAGACATCCTCAGCCTCACGCGGAGTGTCCGCGTTCGTTGGGGTTTTCGACAGACGGTTCGCGGGCAGCTGACAAGGCGTCCGCGCCGACGTTGCGATCGGCGCCGGTGCGATCGCCGCCGGTGCGATCGGTGCCGGTGCGATCGGTGCCGGTACGATCGGTGCCGGTACGATCGGCGTCTGGTCGAAAGGAGCGGGCGTTATCTCGCGGGGAATACGCGGTGGCACGGCCACATGGGTGGCGGCGGTGACTTCGATTTGCCACTGGCCGCGCAGCCGTTGCCAGAGGCTACCGGCCACCTCGCGGGCGCGGAGCACGGCGGCGTCGGG
>JBJTOW010000637.1:0-4665 GCA_046074805.1 Planctomycetota bacterium
ATCGGCATGGCCGCCGACCTGGGCGTGCTGCAGCGCCTGGGCCGCCTGGTGCCGCAGGGCCTGGCGCGCGAGATGGCCTACACCGGCCAGCGCCTCGGGGCCGAGCGCGCCCTAGCACATGGTTAAGAAGAGTTGTCTTGCCCGCGCCCAAAAACCCCGACAACACCGTCACCGGCAACCGTCGTTCTGGCGTTTCCATGATCCCGCTTCTCCTTTGCCTTCGCTCGTTTTCGTTCCGCCGATGCCCCCGCTTCTGCCGCTGCCGCTGCTTCGTCTGCGACTTCTACTCGGCCAGCTCGCACCTCGTCTTGCACACGATATGCAAGTGCGATGTTTTTGGGAAGCGGGGATGCGCCGCGAAGGGCGTCGTCGAAGAGCGTCGGCGACGGCGAAGAGCGTCGGCGAAGGCGAAGGGTGTCGGCGACGGCGAAGGGTGTCGGCGACGGCGGCGGCGGCGACTAAAGCATCGCAAGACGGATTTCCACTCCGTTGCGAACCAGCCTGAGCCCTGGATGAGGAGGTCCGTCGCACCCCGGAGTCGTTCGCCCGAAAATCGCTACTGGGCCCGCAGAGTCGGCGGTGGCCGCAGATCGAACGATTGTTCGGCGGGCACGGTGCCCGCTGGATATCGTTCCGCGTTGGGCGCGGCGGGAAGACTGCGGGGATAATACGCCTCGGAATGCCAGCGGCCCAGCGGCCCGACCGACGCGTACCGCTCTTCGAAGAACGTCACGCCGTGGGTCTCCAAGATCGCGCCGGACTGGCGTTCAAGATTGGCGAGCTGCGTGTTGAATTGGAGCAGCGCGTTGGCTTCAGCGCTGATCGTGTTGCCCCAGTCGGTAATCGCTTGGAGGACGTTCAAGAAGATCACGCGTTCCGAGCGGTACTGGGCCAATTGCTGTTCTAGGTTCAACCGCGCCGCCTCGCGGGCCTCTTGGAACGCTAGGTATTGCTCGTACGCTTGGTCGATCGCACGCACGTTCAGCGCCAACCCATGAACGGCGGAATGCAGTCCTTGTTCGAGGTTCATGCGATCGCGCGCGATGAGCAGTTCGCGGCGGCGGGTCGAGGCCCGCGCCTGCCGCAGTCCGAGCGGCACGGAAAAGTTGATTCCTAGGCTCCACTCGGTGAATTGGCCGGGTTCGGATCGGACCATCGATCCATCGGGAAGCTCACCCTCCAGGCCGTTCCAACGATAGAGCGCGAAGGCGTCGAGCTGCGGCAAGGCTTGGTTTCGCGCCACCAGTAACGCCTGCTCGTCGGCTTCCAGAATCAACTTCAACTCCACGAGATCGGGCCGCTGCCGCTCCGCCATCTCGATCAGCCGCAGCCAATCGGGTTCGAATGGTTCGCGCTTGGGTGGCGTCACCGGAACAAGCACGCTACCGTCGGCGGGCGGCAGTCCGAGCAGATTCCGCAAGGCGGCTTCACGTTGCAACACGTTGGCTTCCGCGCCGATGAGCGTCGCGCGGAAGTTCGCGAGCGTCAGGCGCGCTTGGGCCAGTTCGGCCGCGTTGCTAATCTGCGCGCGAACTCGCGCTTCCGTGAAACGCACGGCGACTTGGGCTTGTTCGACCTGCTGTTGACGAGCCCATTGGTCGGTCCGCGCGAACACCAGTTGCCAGTAGGCTTCGATCGTCCCGCGGACCAGTTCCTGCATCGCGTCCTTCAGTTGGAAGTACGATCGTTCGGTCTCGATCCGCGCCAGCACGACCGACGCCAGGTTGGGCGAGATACCGGCTCCGGCCAGCAACGGTTGGGTGAAGCTCAGTTGCACGGACGGTTTAGCTTCCTGAACCGGTTGAGGCAGCAACGGGTTGTTATGGAAGCCATTGCCGCCGAAGCGAGTCGGATTGGTAGTGACATCCAGCGATCCGACACCGCCGGTGGCAACCAGTTTCGACAGACCGGCGCGGAACCGGTAGTTGTCGGTTTGAAACCCTTCGATGACCGGCGGCAACGCGGCCGGGTTGTACCCAGGTTGATCGCCCCGCAGCCACTCATTCTCAATCGTCAACTTGGTGTCGAACTTGGCCTGTTCTTCGTCGATGGCCGTGTTCGCGACCGCGACATCAAAGATGGTGCGGCCGCTCGTCGAAGCGGTGACACCGGTCAGTAATCGCACAACCTGCGAACGGGCCAGCGACATCTGGATGGCGGCGTCGAGCGACAACTGCTGAACGGAGGGTGATTCCCCAGGGCGTCGCACCGTGCCGGGCAGGCCCGACGGCAACGGCGTGAACGGAAGCGACTCGGGCTCGCGGACATCCAGGGTTCGCTGTTCGGGACGCCACGCGCGTTGCCACAATTGAGCCTGCGCCTGTGCGGGCGGAATCGCCCACCACAACACAGCGAAGATCGCGATCAATGCGACATCATGCCGCGCTCTTGATGCGGTGGACCATGTCGCTGCGGACCATGTCGCGGACAACCGGGCTGCGGAAAACCGTGCGCGGTTGGCGAGTTCCAAGTCCATGATTCCGCCGATTGAACAGTACCTCTAACGTAGCCCGTTGCGAGAAGATCGGCAGTTTGTAGCGATTATTCCAACTTTTTCGCCGCCGAGGCACGGAAATCCTGGACGAGCGCGTCGATGACACTCCCTTCGGCCAGCTTAATGGGACGTCCTTCGGGGGAAATGTTCTCGGACTGCGGATCGAGACCAACCGCAGCGCACACGGTGGACAGCAGGTCGCCGACGTCGGTTTTGCCGTCGCGCACCTCCATGCCGTCGTCCGTGGTCGCTCCGTAGACCGTTCCGCCCTGGACGCCGCCACCGCTCAACACGCAGCTCCACGCGGCGGGAAAATGGTCCCGGCCGGCCGACGCGTTGATTTTCGGAGTGCGGCCAAACTCGCCCATCCACACGATGGTTGTCGATTCGAGCAGCCCGCGTTCTTGCAGTTCAATCAGCAGCCGCGACCAGCCCGCGTCGAGTTCTCCCGCGAGCGATTGGACGGCGGGAAAGTTGTTCGCATGCGTATCCCAACCGAGTCCGTTTTCTCCGCCGGCGAGAGCCACCTCGACAAACGGCACTCCGCGTTCCAGCAGACGCCGGGCCAGCAGGCAGCCTTGGCCGAACCGTCCCTTGCCATACGCTTCGCGGGTCGCGGATGTCTCGTCGTCCAACGCGAACGCCTCGGCGACGGAATGCCGCATCAACCGCAGCGCGTTGCGGTAGACAGTGTCGTGGGCGATCGGACCTGCGGCCGGATGTTTTCCAAGGAACCTAGTTTGCAATGAATCCCAGAGCGCCTCGCGCGCGGCGAAGCGATGGCGTGACACGTCCGTCGGCGGAGCCAAATCCTCGACCGGCAAACGCGCGAATCCGGCCGTGTCGGCGGGGCCGCCGGGTGCGATCTGGTCGAGCGGCGCGACGGTCAACGGCGCGTATCGGGGCCCGAGGAATCCCGACTCGAAGGCGGCCGGATTGAAGGCTCGGAACGGGGACACACTGACATACGTCGGCACGCCGCTGGTCGACGGGGAATCCTCGAAATCCCGCCCCAGCTCTTTCCCCAGGACGGCTCCGAGTGCCGGATAGCGGATCGGTCCCTGGGGAGGACGGCCCGTGTGCATCGTCTGCGTGCCGCGCCCATGGTCTCCCTCTTTAGTGCTCATGCCGCGGAGGATCGCCAGATGATGCGACAGTTTTGCCAGCTTCGGCAGATGTTCGCAGATGCGAATGCCGGGCACGGACGTTTCGATCGCGCGAAACGGGCCGCCGTTCGGCTGGCCAGGCTTGGGATCGAAGGTGTCGAGTTGGGAAGGGCCGCCCGACATCCAGAGCAGCACGCACCGGCGAGCGGGCCCGGATGGGCTCGAAGCGTCCCGTTCGGTGGCCCGGGCCAGTCGCTGGAGCCAGCCGCTGCCGCTCGCCCCGAGCAGCCCGATCCCGGCCCAGCGGGCCATTAGCGACTTGGTGAACGTCTGTCCGACCGAGGCCCCGAGAAGGCCTTCGGCGAAGTGCGAACTCGCTGTCCCCAGCCATTGTCGCCGCGACGAAACCGCAGAGTGAGTCGGCATACGGACCTCCCAAGGTTCGTCCTAGTTTCGCCCGCCGAACGCCACATGCCAAGTGGCGCGACGTCTCATTCCGCCGCAGGACGGCCCGGTCCGCACGTACGACGGACTTCCAGTCCGTCATACAATTGTGATTCCACGAACTGGCCCGTATCCACCTCCGTCCCGTCATGGAACAAGTGATTCGATGCTTCGACTAAAAAACTTCCACGTTGCCCTCATTTTTTTGTCGAGTCTCGTGTTCAGCGGTGCGACCGACATCAGCGCGGCAGAGCCGACAACAATCGATCTTAAGGGCAAGAATGTGCGGCGGATTGAGGTCAATCAGACCCAGATCGGCTTCAGCGCCACGCGAGTCTTCTACACCGTGGATGACCAGCGGTTGATCGTGATCCTTCACATCGATAACGCCAAAAAGAACTTTCCGGTAACCGGTAAAGCGTGTCAATTCGCCAAAAATGTAACGCCGGACGATTTGGACAAGTGGGTAAACAACCAGCACTCGGATGCGTTGTTTCCGGACGTGCCAACACCGGAAGCAACCATCTTGCTGCCCGCGAATGCCTGCCAATCTCAAGCGAGCAAACTGCTTGATCGCACAACGGCGCTCGATACTACTTACGACCGTTACAGCGTGGAGAT
>JBJTOW010000638.1:0-3156 GCA_046074805.1 Planctomycetota bacterium
TCCGCAGCCGCCACCTACGCCGGGAACAACCTACGAGTGAACGTGATCAGCCCGGGCTTGGTGCGTACCTAGATGACTCGGCGAATCTGGGAAACGCCCGCGAACGCCGCCGCCTCGACCCAGATGCACGCTCTCGGAAGACTCGGCGAACCCCATCACATCGCATCGCTTGCGGCCTGGCTACTCGATGCCGAAAACGACTGGATCACCGGTCAAGTACTGGGTGTCGATGGCGGGCTCGGCCATGTCCTAGCACGACGGTAACACCGTTGGCCGATGGTAATGTCCTGGCCCTACGGTAACGCCTGTCGCCCAGTCGAGTCGACAATGCTCGAAACGGTGTTCCGGCGCACGGATTGTTCCCAACGTTTTTCCGGAGCCTTCCCATGACGGCCTCACATTCAACCGCATCCTCTTCACAGCGACTGGTTGATGACTTGCGAACTGCGGAGCGAGCGGCGACCGCCGACCATGCGATCGTCCACGTCAGTGTCGCGGCGCCCGCTTGGAGCTACTACTGGCTCTGGGCGGCCGGTATTTACAACTTATTGTGGGGATTCGTGACCATCGCGGCGCCGAATCTACTCTTCGATTTGACGGGCATTCCGCGGGTCAACTACCCGGAGATTTGGCAGTGCGTCGGCATGATCGTGGGCGTCTACGGTATTGGATATGCCATTGCCGCCTATGATTCCCGTCGCCACTGGCCGATTGTGCTCGTGGGACTTTTGGGCAAAATCTTCGGACCGATCGGATTTGTCGGCGCGTTGCTCAAGGGCACATTCCCGCTCGCCTTCGGGGCGACGATCTTGACCAACGATCTCGTGTGGTGGATCCCGTTCACGCTGATCCTTTGGGATGCGTGGCGGGCCGCTCGCTCGACATCCGGCCGTTGAATCGGAGCAATGCGGCGATGGCGAAGGAAGAAGTGCTGATTGTCGGCGGCGGACTAGCTGGCCTTTGCTGCGCCATTCGATTGCAGCGAGCCGGAGTACCGTTCCAACTTTTCGAGGCGTCGGACGCGGTGGGCGGCCGAGTTCGCACCGACCTCGTCGATGGCTTTCGCCTCGATCGCGGTTTCCAAGTTTTTCTCGACAGTTATCCCGAAGCCCGTGAACTGCTGGACTACCAAGCGCTGCGACTCCGGCCTTTTCTGCCGGGAGCGCTCGTGCGTTTCAACGGCCGCTTCCACACGTTGGCCGATCCTTGGCGACGGCCCGGCAAGGCGGTCCGCTCGGTGTTTTCCCCGATCGGAACACTGAGCGATAAACTGCGGATCGCCAGTTTTCGTTCCTCCACGCTCCGTGGATCGCTCGAGGATCAATTCGCCACGCCCGAGACGACGTCGCTCGAGGCGCTCCAACGTCACGGATTCTCGCCATCGATCATCGAACGTTTCTTTCGGCCGTTCCTCGGCGGCATCTTTCTCGATCCCGAACTGCTCACATCCAGTCGAATGCTGCGATTTGTGTTCCGCATGTTTTCCCTGGGCAGCGCGACTCTGCCCTCCGACGGCATGGAAGCGATACCACGCCAGTTGGCGGCCAAACTTCCCACCGAAAACATTCACCTGAAGAGTCGCGTGGCTCGCGTGGAGGCTCGCGCGGTGACGCTTGAAAGCGGAGAACGGATCGATGGGCGGCACGTGGTGTTGGCTGTCGAAGGAAACATGGTTCGCGAACTTCTCGGTGAAACTACGGCCACGACGACGGGGATTGCCACCCAAGCGGAAATGGCGTCGATCTCCGACACTGGGCAAGCGGTGACTTGCTTGTACTTCGCGGCCCCGTCGACGCCGGTCACGGAACCGGTCTTGATCTTGAACGGCGACGGCGAAGGCCCGGTCAACAACGTCTGTTTTCCAACCGCGGTGGCGCCGTCTTACGGTCCACCCGGCAAGACACTGGTGTCTGTCACGGTTCTCGGAATGGCCAGCGATCCGCATCGGCTACTGAGCGACGTGCGGCGGCAACTGGAACAGTGGTTTGGAAACGACGCTTCCACTTGGTCAATGCTCCGCGTGTACACAATTCCATTCGCGTTGCCCCGGCAGTTCCCACCGGCGCTGGCGTCGCCGCGGCGCGACTTGCGGTTGGCGAGCGGCCTGCTGGTGTGCGGCGATCATCGTGACAACGCGTCGATCAACGGGGCGATGGTGTCCGGTCGCCGAGCGGCGGAGGCGATCCTTGAGGCCCAACCATGAACGAACTCTGGCAGCGTTGGCTGTTCCTGGGGCAACTTGCCGCCACCCTTTACATGACCGGCCTCATCTGGTTCGTGCAGGTTGTGCACTATCCGCTGTTTGACGGCGTGGGCCGAGCGGGTTTCGCCGCCTACGAACAGCGACACTCGGTGCTCACCACGTGGGTCGTCGCGCCACCCATGTTGATCGAGTTGGCGACCGCGATGATTCTCTTGTGGAATCGCCCGTCGTGGTTATCGGTGTCGGCGGTTTCGGCCGGGTTGGTGCTGTTGGCGGTGATTTGGTTGTCGACCTATCTCATCCAGGTTCCTTGCCACAGTCGACTGGTCGCAGGCTTTGACGAGGCCGTGCATCAGCGGCTGGTCATTTCCAACTGGATCCGAACTTTCGCGTGGACCGCCCGCTCGGCGTTGCTCCTTGGGCTTGTGGAACGGCTTCTTCGACCGTAATCAAGCCTGCTCGTCTGACACAACGGTGCGCGCTGGAATCTGTGCGTTTTCGCACGCAGCTCGTCGTGGGCGGCCTATTTTGGGCGCGGCGATAACCCTGGACGGCCGTCGGTTCGTAGACTTTTTTAGGTTCGCTTGGCGACGCCCTGTCGTGAAGAACTTTTTTTCAGTCCGGCATAGTTTTTGCTCGCGTAAGTGGCTCGCGTAAGTGGCTCGCGTGAGTGGCTCGCGAAAGTTGCTCGCGATGCTCGAAGTGTGAATCGCAGGGCGCCTAGCGCCGCGGTCATTTCGAGTCACCTGCGTGTGTTGCGCAAAGTCGTTGCCAGGAATCGAAAGAGGGCGGGTGCTTTATGAAACTCAGCGAAATGTTCCACAGCCAAGTGACGACCGCCGGTCCGCAAGAAACGGTGCGCGCGGTGGTTGCCAAGATGAAACATGACAATGTGGGAGCGGTCGTCGTGACCGAGAACGGCAAAGTAGCCGGCATTGTGACCGACCGGGATG
>JBJTOW010000639.1:0-4234 GCA_046074805.1 Planctomycetota bacterium
CGTGGGGCGGCACGGGAGCTCCGGCGGATAGGACCCGCCGCAGCGTTGGCATCTTCGCGCCGGTCTGTTCACAGTATCGTCCCACCGTGTTCCATAACGCCGGTGAACCAAACGCTTGAGTGACTTTCCAGTCCCCGGCCGCTTCGATGATGTTCCGCGGATCAGCGGCTGCCGGTCGCGTGAAATCCATGTCGGGGACCACGGTGGTCACGCCCATCGCGGCATTGAACAACGCGAACAGTGGGAACCCCGGCAGATCGACTTCGCCGGGCTGAATGCCATACGCGGAACGGATTTCGTCGACCTGGCGAGCGAAATTGCCATGGCGGTACAGCACTCCTTTCGCCGGACCGGTGCTTCCGGTGGTGAAAATGATGGCGGCCGGATCGTCGGCCGTCGTCACGACTGGCTGATAGTCCGGCGTCGGATTGGCTCGCACCAGATCGAGCGTCGGTCCGCTCCAAAACCAGCGGCGTCCAACGGTCACGTCAAAGCGGGCTTGGGGAAAACGATGCCGAAAGAGGCGTCGCACGGCCTGGGCGAGCGGAATGGCGATGAAGCCGTCGGGCCGCGCCTCCTCCAGACAACGCAGCATGTTCGACTTGCCCAAGCCCGGATCGACCAGAATCGTTACCACACCCGCTTTGAATAACGCGAACACCAGCGAGATAAAATCGATTCCCGGACGCACTAACAACACGATCCGCATGCCCGGACGCACGCCGATCGCGTCCAATCCCGCCGCGATCCTGTGACTGTCGAGATCCAGTTCGCGGAACGTCACGCTGCGGTATCGACGGCGGCCTGTTGCGTCCCGATCCAGCGGCTCGGCTACGGCCATTTGATCTGGAACGCGCGCGGCCATCGTCGTTAGCCGTTGGCCGACATTCACGTCCGCCGCCGCGTCGCTGCCTCGCGCGTTCGCCATGTTCACGCCAACCTCTTGGAAGCGTCCAACCATCGCGACTCGACAAAACTCAGGACACGTTCCGCGATGTCCACGCCGGTCGCCTGCGAGAGCGCTTTCCAACCGGGCACCGCGTTGACTTCCAGGGCGAGCAGACGTCCATCGGGGGCCGGCAACAAGTCGACACCCGCCACGTCCGCTCCGACCGCGTCCGCCGCGCGCCGCGCTAGCTGAACAAGCTGTTCGTCGGGTTGGAACCCAATTCCCGTCGCGCCACGGCTCACATTGGTCCGCCAGTCGAGCGGATTGTGTCGGCGCATCCCGA
Organism: Planctomycetota bacterium; assembly: GCA_046074805.1. GTDB lineage: Bacteria > Planctomycetota > Planctomycetia > Pirellulales > Pirellulaceae > CAIXSC01. The sequence goes on from JBJTOW010000639.1 coordinate 1,233, forward strand.
ACGTCTCGTTTCCCACGACCAGCAGCCGAATATCAAAGCCGTCGTGCGCGACGAACTCTTGAAGATAGAGCACAGCGCCCAACTGCGCGAGCATCTTGAACGCTCGCAGGGCAAGATCGGGATCGCTGAGCCGCGTGATTCCCCGCCCCTCGCTGCCGAACAGCGGCTTCACCACCACATCGCCCCCCAGCCGCGCGAACGCCTCCATCGCGTCATCCGGATGCTGGCAAACGATCGTCTTCGGAGTGTCCAGGCCGGCGGCTGCGAGCAACGCGGATGTCAGATATTTGTCGACCGCCGCCTCCACCGCTCGCGGCCGGTTCACCACCAAGCCGCCCGCCGCCTCGTAGCGTCCCAGGGCATCCATCCGAAACACGACCTGTTCGAGCGAGCCGGGTGGCATCGTTCGCACCAAGACTGCGTGGAATTGGCTCCAATCACCGGCGGAAGGGAACGCCCGTTCGCTATGCACCGCGAGCGGCTTGCCGCTACAAGCTGACAGCGAACCATATTCCGCGAGTCTCTCGCCGCTGATGATTCCTCCACCTCGAACGACTTCGCCGCCGTTCGCGGCGGGCCCGCGATTCGACGAATCGCCGCCGCCGGACATTCCGGCCACAGCTATGATACGCGGGAATTCCAGCACTTCGATCGCATGCCGCTCGCCGGCGGCTCGACGGAGATCCCGCAGATACCAGCTATCGGGCGAGGCTAGCACGCCGAGTCGCATGGGGCAGCCTTAGGACTGGCGGCCGTTGCCGCTCAGGAACGATTGGACCAACACGTGCGGGTTGGGCTCGCCAAACCGCAGGCAGCGGCCGGTATCCAGATTCACCAATGTGACCGCCGCCGGGCTGAACAACAACGGATCGATCTTGTAGAAATCGCGGTCGTAACGTTCGAAGATCTCGCTGAACGGACGGCCATAATCCCGCGAAGCCGAACTGGGGATCTGTGGTCCAAGATGCTCCAAGCTGGCATCGTCGCCGCGAACCCACAGGGTCGCCTCGCCGCCGTACAACACCGCGTCGTTGGTGCGGCCAATCGCCGCGAGGTCATTGGCGGCGGAAGGCGGAAGCGGGGCGTGGCCGTAGCCGGCGACAACTCGGTTTAAGTCGAACTTCAGCGTGTGAAGCTTGTGCAGCGCCGTCTCCAGGCTGCGGGCGACGACTTGGATCGAACCCGCGATACTCCGCGTTGGCGCGACGAGTAAAGTGAGCCGCTCTTCGTCCACCCCGCACTCACTGGCGAGCAGTTCGCAGATTTCCACTGGCGGAAGCTTGCCGCTTTCCAGAACTCCGACCACCTGGGTTGGCTGTTCGCGATGTCCGATCTCGTCGAACAGCGGTTCGCGACCGCGGGCTGCCCGCATCGGTCCCGATCCCATGGCGAAATATTTTCCACCCGCGACTTGCCAGCCCGCGTACTGCGACGCCATGCAAGCGGCGACCGGATGGTCAGTGCGAACACAAACCGCCGGTCCCGGCCACACGTCGGAGCGTCCCGGAGCAATCGTCACAGAACCCAATCCCGCGAGGCAAACTTCCGCCAACGCCAAACCGGCCTCGACGCCGCCAGCCGCGAACACGCCACAGTCGATCAACTGTGCGCCACCTTCTTGTCGTTGCGTGTGGGCATGGAACAGGGCCGGATTCGCCAACAAAGGCTGGCAACGCCTCAAGGCGTTTTCATTCAGGGGGAAACCCACGGCGGAACTCCTTGCCGGGACGAGCGAAGCTACGGGGTGATAATGTTCGATTTCGAGCCGCTCCGCAATGGGCTACAATTCGGCCATGCGGGCGAGCGGACTTGGGACGGCAGAGGTAAACGGAAAGAGGCGCGATGGCCAGCCTGACCATCGAAAACTACGTCAAAACCATCTATCAATTGTGCGCGTCGAACGGCCACACTCCCGCGCTGACCGGCCGCGTCGCGGCGGCGCTTGGCGTATCGCCAGGGACCGTCACAAGTATGCTGAAGACGCTAAGCGACTCGGGGCTTGCGGTCTACACTCCGTACGAAGGCGTTAAACTCACCGACGCTGGCCAGTTGCTCGCGCTTCGCGTTGTCCGCCGACACCGGTTGATTGAACTGTTCCTGGCTCAGACGCTGCAACTGGCTTGGGATGAAGTGCATGACGAAGCCGAGAACATGGAACACGCGGTCAGCGACCTGTTGGTCGACCGTATGGATGCTTTTCTCGGCTACCCCCGTGTCGACCCGCACGGCGATCCCATCCCGAGGGCCGACGGATCACTACCCGGCCCCGACGGTATGCCGCTTGCCGATTGGCCGGTCCACACGCCGTTCCAATTGATACGTGTTCTCGACCAATCGCCGTCGTTCCTGCGTTACCTGAAGGAAATCCGCTTGCCGCTCGGCGCGATCGCCCAGATTGTCGGAAAGCGGCCGGCGGCCGGCCTGATCCAAGTGGGGATTGGCGACACGGTCATCGATCTGGCAGCCAGCACCGCCACGAAGTTGCATGTCGCCGCCGTTCGTGACCCTGTTGGCGAGCGAGTCGGTGAGACTGTTTCCAAAACCATGGCCCGCCAATTCTCCTCTGCACCCACAGTTCCGGAGCCCCAATCATGACGCTCGGCCCCGTTCGCTCAATAAGTCGAACTTGGATCGATGACCCGGTCGTCGCGGATCAAGGGCCGGTTCTCCCCAGCCGGACTGTGTCCGTCACGCATCGGGGCCCGTTCCTTTCGAACCCGTTTGCGGCCGTATTTTGTGTGGTTGCGTTGGGCGGGCGTTTAGCCGTTCGGGCCGCGCTCATCAGCGCGTTAAGTTTTTCAGCCATTGGCGCCGCGAGCGGCCAAGATGCCGCAAAGCCAAACGACATCTCGCCCGTACTGCGAGCCAGCTTCGACGAACCAAGCTTGGGGCGGTTTCCCGACCCTCAACCGTGGCCAGCGCGGCGGGAAGCGGGCCCGTGTCCCCCTATGTATCCTGGGTTTCCGGCAAGCAACCAAGCGGCGCGGTTCGAGCGGATGTCG
>JBJTOW010000640.1:0-3490 GCA_046074805.1 Planctomycetota bacterium
GACAGGCAGCCTCGACAAATTGCGAAAGCTCGAGGAATGCGGAGCGTCGGCCGTTGTATTGCCATCGCTGTTCGAAGAGCAGATCGAGCACGACCAGTGGGCGATCCATTCGCTTTACGAGCATCAAACGGAGGCGTTCGCCGAGTCGCTTTCCTACTTTCCGGAGATGGAAGACTACAACACGGGACCGCGGACCTACTTGGAACTGGTGCGCGAAGCGAAACAGTGTTTGCGCATCCCCGTCATCGCTAGCCTCAACGGATCAACGCCGGGCGGCTGGGTGCATTACGCGAAGGAAATCCAATCCGCCGGAGCCGACGCGCTGGAACTGAATATCTACTTCGTGCCGACGGACCCCGAGATGACCTCGGTGGATGTCGAGCGGCGTTACGTCGAGTTGATCGCGTCGGTCCGTCGCGAAGTCTCCATCCCGCTCGCGGTGAAGGTCGGACCGTTCTTCAGCGCGATCCCGAATGTGATGCGGCAGTTCGCTCGCGCGGGCGCCAACGGACTCGTGCTGTTCAATCGCTATCTCGAACCGGACATCGACCTCGAAACGCTTCAATTCACGCCGCGGGTTTTGCTGAGCAGCCGACACGAACTGTGGAGGCCGCTACGCTGGATCGCCGTGCTCCGCGACCAACTCGACCTCTCCCTGGCGGTCACCAGCGGCGTGCATTTCGCCGAAGATGTGTTGAAGGCGATCCTGACCGGCGCTGACGTGGCGATGATGACCTCGCTGCTGCTACGGCATGGACCGGAAACGCTTCGCCGCCTCCTGCCCGAAATTTCCCACTGGATGGAAACCGGCGGCTATAGCTCGATCGAGCAAATGAAAGGCAGTATGAGCCTGAAGAACTGCCCCGACGCCAGCCAACTGGAACGAGCAAACTATATGAAGGCGTTGACGTCGTATACGGATTTGTAAGGGAAGTTGCGTTTTTCCGCCGTTCGACAGACTTCCTAGTCCATCGCCGCGGTGTGAAGCGGCCCGTGTGGTCGGAACGACGGGCTTCCATTCGGTGGCGATGTTAGTCGCGCGGAGGAGGCGTTGCGGAGGAGGCGTCGCGGATTACTTGGCGGATTACTTGGATGACGAGTTGCGGCGAGCGGTCCAGTAATCGTCCGTGGCCATGGCGGCAACGCTGGCGAGCGTCAACACAGCGAGTTCCGTCATGAGCAACACGAAGCCGTTTTTGTCGAGGAACGCTAACAGTGGCGACGCGCCGACGGTGCCAGCGCTGCGCGGATCCTGAGCTCGGACCATGAGAATGCCGTAAGCGCAGGCGGTTAATGTGAAAGCGATTCCACTCAGCACCACCACGGGATACAGCGGATTGATCGGCTTCTTCTTGGCGCCGCCCGATGATTCTTCGTTCGTCATGGACCACAACGTAGCAGAAAAACGAACTCGGAGCGCTGTGTCGGCGGTCGCACAGATCCATTTCCCAAGCGGATGGCGACCGCTTTTGAGCGACGAACCGAAAGTCCGTCATCCGACGCGCTATCGATCGCAAAAGCAGCCAGTTCGCAACCGCGTCACACGGTCCCCAAACCCATCACCCATCACCCGTCACCCATAACCCGCCACCTGTCACCCACCACCCACCACCCACCACCCACCACCCGTCACCCGTCACCCGCCACCCGTCACCCGTCACCCACCACCCACCACCCGTCACCCACCACCCGTCACCCGCCACCCGCCACTCATCACCCGTCACCCGTCACCCGCGACCCGCTCGCAATTCTCCCGTCTCCTCCTCAACCATTGCCTTCTCTGCTAGAAGGAACGGCAGGCGGCGGTCGGTGGAGTAGGAAGCTTAGAAAACCTTGTTTTTCAGGACGGGAGCGGTCGCGGAGAGCGGCAGCGCCCTGGAAGGAGATCGCGCCATGGAATCTTTCGATTTGCGTTCTTACGGCCTTAACGTTTCCGACGTGCGGCGGAATCAATCGCCCGCCAAGCTGTACGCGGAAGCGCTCGCGCAGGAAAAGGATTGCGTGATCGCCGACACCGGGGCGTTGATCGCCTTTTCCGGCGCCAAAACGGGCCGCTCGCCGAGCGACAAGCGGATTGTCCGGGAACCGTTCTCCGAGCATGACGTCTGGTGGGGGCCGGTCAACATTCCCATCAATCTCGACGCGTTCGAGATCAATTTGGAACGCGCGAAAGACTACCTCAATACGCGACGGCGGCTGTATGTGGTTGATGGCTACGCCGGCTGGGATCCGCGCTATCGCATCAAGGTCCGCGTGATCTGTTCGCGTCCGTACCATGCGCTCTTCATGCACACGATGTTGATTCGGCCGACGGCCGCCGAGTTGACGGAATTCGGCGAGCCCGATTCGGTCATCTTCAATGCGGGCCAGTTTCCGGCGAATCGGCGGACGGCCAGCATGACCTCCAAGACCAGCGTCGACTTGAACCTGCACACTCGGGAGATGGTGATCCTTGGCACCGAGTACGCGGGCGAGATGAAGAAGGGCGTGTTCACGCTGATGAACTATTTGATGCCGATGCGTGGCATCCTATCGATGCACTGTTCGGCCACGGCGGATCCGGCGACCAGCCAATCGTCGCTGTTGTTCGGTTTGTCCGGCACGGGGAAGACCACGCTCTCAGCGGATCCCAAACGGCAATTGATCGGCGACGATGAACATTGCTGGTCGGACGACGGAGTGTTCAACATCGAAGGCGGTTGCTACGCCAAGGCGATCGATTTATCCGAGGAGTCCGAGCCGGATATCTACCACGCGCTGCGGTTCGGCGCGGTGCTGGAAAACGTTGTCTACGATCAAGACACGCATCGGGTGGACTTCAGCGACACAACCATTACCCAGAACACCCGTGGCGCGTATCCGATCGAGTTCATCTCCAGCGCACGGATTCCGTGCGTTGCCGGCCATCCCACCGACTTGATTTTCTTGACCTGCGACGCCCACGGCATCCTGCCGCCGGTTAGCCGGTTGACGCCCGAGCAGGCGATGTACCATTTCATCAGCGGATACACGGCGCGGGTGGCGGGCACGGAAATGGGCGTGTCCGATCCGGTAGCGGCTTTCTCGCCATGTTTCGGCGGCCCATTCCTCACCTGCCATCCGGCGCGTTACGCGGCGCTGCTCGCCGACAAAATGAAACGCCATGCGGCGCGGGTCTGGTTGGTGAACACCGGCTGGAGCGGCGGTTCCCCGGGTGTCGGTTCGCGGATCAAGTTGCGGTACACGCGAGCGATCATCGACGCCATTCATGCGGGCACGCTCGCGGGCGTGCCAACCGAGGCCGATCCGGTATTCGGCGTTCATGCGGTAACCGCCTGTCCGGGCGTGCCCGATGAAATGCTCATCCCGCGCCGGGCCTGGAGCGACGAGGCGGCGTACCAGACAACGGTCCGTGAGCTCGCCAAACTGTTCCACGACAACTTTCAGAAGTACACGGCCAACGCTGCGCCCGAGGTGGCGGCGGCCGGACCGCGCGTGGACGCTTGATCCA
>JBJTOW010000641.1:0-4049 GCA_046074805.1 Planctomycetota bacterium
GTAGTTGGCGACCCAGTCCGCCAGGAAATCGACCATCGCGGCCGAATCGAGTTCTTTGCCATCGATGGAGTACTTCTTGGTGGTGGAATTGAAAAACTCGGTGGCAGCGACATCGAGCGCGATGAAGATCTGTTCGCCCGGCTTGTAGCCAGCCTGTCCGATCGCCTCGACGATCAGGTCGAGAGCGGCGCGGTTGCTTGGCAAATCAGGCGCGAAGCCGCCTTCGTCGCCGACGGCCGTGTTCAGCTTCTTGCCCTTCAAGACCTTCTTCAGCGTATGGAAGATTTCGCAACCTGCCCGCAATGCGTCGCTGAAGCGCTGGAAGCCCAGCGGCATGATCATGAATTCTTGAACATCGACCGAGTTGTCGGCGTGGGCGCCACCATTGACGATGTTCATCAACGGGGCTGGCAGCAGATTGGCGCCCGGCCCGCCCAGGTAGCGGTAGAGCGGCTGCTGCGTGAAATTCGCCGCCGCTTTGGCCACCGCTAGCGACACACCCAGGATGGCATTGGCACCAAGGTTGCCCTTGTTGGCGGTAGCATCGAGCTCGATCATCCGTTGGTCGATGCCGATTTGGTCGACGCAGTCCCAGCCGACGAGTTCCTTCGCCAGCGTCTTGTTGACGCTGTCGACCGCCTTGAGAACGCCTTTGCCGAGATAAACCCCTTTGTCGCCGTCCCGCATTTCCCACGCCTCGTGGGCGCCCGTGCTAGCGCCGCTGGGAACAGCTGCCCGGCCCAGGGTGCCATCGCTGAGCGTCACATCGACTTCCACAGTGGGGTTGCCGCGGCTATCGAGGATTTGGCGAGCGTGAATACCGGCGATCGAACTCATAGTGTCCATTCTCCAGAAAGGGCGGCCGTGCCGCGACAAGGCCCCAGCGGGCCATCCTTAGGGCCGAAAAAGTTAGCGGTTATTGTGCGCGAAGGTGGGGAAGTTGCCTAGGACGGCAGCGGGCCGCTGGAACAACCGGGGTCTGAGGGCTACGATTGGCCGGAAAGGGGAATGCGGCATGTTCGCGGGGATCGTCGAGCATTTGGGAAAGGTGGAAGCGGTGGTGGACGCGCCGCCCGGAATGCGGCTGCGGATCGACGCCGGTCCGGTCGCGGCGGCCGGCGAGCTCGGCGCCAGCATCGCCGTGAACGGTTGTTGCCTCACGGTCGTCGACCGCCACGGCACAATCCTCGACTTCGATGTCGGCCCGGAGACGCTTGCGCTGACCAACCTTGGACGGCTCTCGCCAGGAACCCGCGTCAATCTCGAAGCGTCATTGAAGATCGGCGACCGGCTGGGAGGGCATTTTGTCTCAGGCCATATCGATGCTGTGGCGACGCTGGATGAGCGGCGGGACGAGCAAGAGTGGTCGTTTTGTTGGTTCCGCGTGCCGACGCGGCTCACGCGGCAAATGGTCGCCAAGGGCTGTGTCGCGGTGGACGGTGTAAGTTTGACGATCGTCGATGTCGAGGCGGAGCGGTTCAACGTGATGTTGATCCCGCACACGCTCTCGGTCACCACGCTCGGCGGTCGTCGCGTGGGCGACGCCGTGAATATCGAAACGGATTTGTTGGCCAAGTACGTCCAACAGCAGCTCGGAGGATTGCGCGGCTCATGACGTTTCCCCGCCAGACGGCGTCGTATTTGATGAAGCGTTTCGAGGAGGTCGGCATCCGGCCGGTCACTCGCCACGGCCAAAATTTCCTGATCGACCTCAATCTCGTTGAGTTGCTGGAGAATTCGGCCGATTTGGGGCCGCGCGATGTGGTGTTGGAAGTCGGTACGGGAACCGGCTCGTTAACGGCGATGATGGCCCAGCGGGCTGGGGCTGTAGTGACCGTCGAGCTTGATCCACAACTGCATCAATTGGCGAGCGAAGCGCTTGTCGAATTCGACAACGTGGTCATGCTCCAGCTCGACGCGTTGAAGAACAAGAACCGCTTTCAGCCCAGGGTGCTCGAAGCGGTTCGCGAGCGTTTCGAGGCGATCCCCAACGCCCGCTTCAAGCTGGTGGCCAATTTGCCCTACAACATCGCGACTCCCGTTTTGTCCAATCTGCTCAGCGAAACGCCACTGCCGCACTCGATGGTGGCCACGGTGCAGAAGGAGGTCGCGGAGCGGATCGCCGCTTCGCCTCGCACCAAGGACTACAGCGCTCTGAGCGTCTGGATGCAGGCGCAGTGCGACATCGAGATCGTGCGGATCATGCCGCCCACCGTGTTCTGGCCGAGGCCCAAAGTCGACTCGGCGATTATCCGCATCACGCCCAACGCGGAACTCCGAGCTCGGATACCCGACCTCGATTTTTTCCATGACTTCGCGCGGTCGATGTTTTTCCACCGCCGCAAATTCCTCCGCAGCGAACTCCTTAGCGCCTTCAAAGACCAGCTCGACAAGCCGGCCGTCGACGCCTTCATGGCCGCGATGGAACTTGGCCCGCAGACCCGCGCGGAAGAACTTTCCGTGGAGACGCTGCTGGGCCTGTGCGAAGCGCTGCGGCAACGCGGATTAACGCTCGAGCTTTAACGCGTGTACGGCGACGCCCGTGTTGGGGCTTTTTCAAGGGCCAAAGATTGCCGTTCACGGTTTGGAAGCGAGTGCGGCCCGTGGAACGCGTAACCGCAAGTTGTGAGGTTGCGGAGTCAAAATTCGTGCGACGGACTTCCAGTCCGTCGCCGTGGCCTGCCGGCACCTCACGATGACGCAGGGTGCTCCATGTGGTCGCCGCATTCGCGGCTAGGAAAAGTTGCATCCGTCGTACTGGCCACGTGGGGCGCAACATAACCGCGCGAAAGACTGGGAAGTCCGTCGTACGGAAGAGGACGCGTCACACGGCGCGACGCACTAGTTCCCCGTACGACCGTGACTCGACGGCGCATAACCGGCGCAACCGTCCTAAACCGCCTTTTGGCAGGTTCGCTGGGGCCGACGAAGGCGACCGCCGATAATCCGATTTGCGATCATGGAGGCGTTTGGGGCAAGGACGGGCCCACGGATTGCCGACACCGGGAAAAGCCGTCGGCCGCTCCACACCGGCACCCACCATGGCCGCCTCGAATCCATTCCAACGGGAACTGTGTGCCGTCGCGTTTTTGGGCGTCGGCGTCTTCCTCGGGGTGTCGTTGGCGACGTACTCGCCGAGCGATCCGGTATCGGATTCGCTTGGGCCGTTGTCGGCCCTCTACCGGCCGGACCAAGTCGAGTATCCGGCTGTTGAGGAGATTTCCAATTCCTGTGGTCGCTGGGGAGCGCTCGCGGCCGATCTGTTGCTGACCGGCGTTGGGGCTGGCGCTTACTATGCGGTTGGCTCGATTCTGGTGCTCAGCGGCTTCCTGTTTTTGCGAGCTGGATTGGAAGGGCCGCTCTTCCGCTTTGCCGGCTGGCTAGGCTCGCTGGTCGGCGTCTCTTCGCTCGCCGCCCTCTTGTTTCCCGAATGGTCGCCCGGTCCGATGGTCGGTTCGGGCGGCTACCTGGGCGCTTTGGGGGCCGGACTCTTGCTGCATCACTTTGCGATGTTCGGCAGTCTGCTTTTGGCTGGCAGCTTTGTGGTGGGCGGGATGCTGATGTGTTCGGATCATATCTTTCCCTCGATCCTAAGGTGGACTCTTGGCGGCTTCTTGGCGCCGCTGTTACGGCGACGCGAACCGGTAATGGCGCGCGTCAACGCGGGCCGACCGCAGCGCACTCCGAATAAATCGCCGCCAGTCAAGATTGCTCCGACAAAGAGCAAACGGGAAAAGGCTGCTGCCGCTGCAGCCGTCGCAACCGAGGGCAACGCCACCGTCGGTCGCAGTGGTCTCTCGAACGGCGCGGCTGGTCCACGCTCCGACGATGATTCGTCGCCGTCCATTCTGCCGATCCGGGGCCGTGGGAAGGCAGGATCCAGTGCGGTCGCCGAAGATGGCGAGCTAACCGACGAGGACGATTCTTTCGCCGGCGAATCGACCGAGTCGAGCGTCCATGGCATTCGTGGCGGTAGCCGCAATCTCGGCCTGGCTGGGGCAACGCCCAAACCAGCGTCGCAGTCCGCCGGCGGGCGTGGGCGAGGAGTG
>JBJTOW010000642.1:0-2652 GCA_046074805.1 Planctomycetota bacterium
GCAACGGGTTGTCGACCGGTTGAGCGTTGCGCATTTGAACGGCGATGGGGATTTCAATCGTGGCGAAGTCGAACGTTTCCGCGGCGCGATGCTCGCCAATGTCGGAGTGCGCACGAAAGTCTGGGTAGCGCCGCAAACGGGCCATGCCATCCCCAAAGCCGACTTTGCCGATCAAGCGGTGGCGTGGCTGGACGAAGGGCTTAAGGCGCGGCGGGAATTAGCTCGAGCGTATCCCGCCTCGCGGGCGTCCGCGTCTCGTGGCGCGGCACAATCACCGGACCGGGCCGCAACCGCCGCCTCGCTGCTCGCCGAAGCCAAGCAACGCCTCGAGCGGCCAGCGACCGCCTACAGCGGTTTGATGCTGGCGAAGGGAGTTCTTGAGCGTTGGCCCGATCTCGCAGCCGCTCGAGAATCTCGAGCGTTGCTTGTCCGCGCTGAAGAAGGCGGAGTTCCGGGTTGGGAAGAGTCGGACATTGCCCATCAGCGAAAATTCTTGATCGCTCGGGCTCGTGGGGTCTCGGACTACGCATTGGGAGAATTGCCCGCCCAGTACGCTCCCCAGCGACCCGCGATGGCGCGGGCGGCTGTGGAATTGTGGAACTTGATCGTCGAAGATGGCCAGGATCCCGAAGCCGTGAAAGAGGCCCGCCGTCGCCTCCCTGAACTCGAAAAACTGGCCGCCCCTTGAGCGGAAGCGTTAACCACTCCGATCACGCCGATCACTCCAAGCACATCGCCCAGTTTGAAACGCGGCCAGCGAGGCGACGAACCAGGAAGTCCGTCGCACCCCGCAGTTCAAGAGTTGACCAAGCACGAGGCCGATTAGGCGTTCGACCAGTGCGACTACCGTTCGGCGGTGTTCGCTCCGGAAGGCGAAGACGTTACGGCTTTCGCGGTCGCTGCCGAACCGGCTGGAGTTCCTGCCGCCGCCGCATCCGCCGTCGGCGCTACTTCCGCGTCTGCGCGATTCGTGGCAGCCGGATTAGGAATACGCTCGGCGGTTCGCGCGTCGAGGATCGAGCGGGCCGCGTGGCGAATGTCTTCCTCGTTCAAGCGACGAAGGTTGCCGAGTTCAGCAAGAGGTTCAAGCATCCGGACGACTTTAGTGAACGTCGATTCCATGAGGCTCACATCGACCAAGGAGCGACGCATCGCGGTAAGCACCTGCGTTTGAGCCGCGAATTCTTCTTGGAAACGGCTGAACAGTTCAAGCGTCTGTAGCGAGTCGGCGATGCTCTTCGGCGATTGTTTGAGCTGTTCGTGGAGTCTCAGGAGACCAGCGAGCGCTGTTTGAGCGTCGGCCGTGCGGAGTTCATCGCGAGTGAGCGTTGAGTTCAACGCGAGCAACAGTTCCGCGCGGTCACGTGCCGCTTCCACGCCTTCACTGCCTGCGGCGAGCCTCTTCTCCAATTGCGTGATTTGGTCAGCCACGGTGTGCGCCGCTTCGAGGTCGGTCGCGGCGTCGGCGAGGCCGTTCTTCAAATCGGTCAAGCCCGCGAGCGTCGCTTGCGCGTCGGCCAATTTGCCATGCTGTTCCCGCAGTTGATCGCCAATTCGAACGAGATCCTCGAGCGTGTTCTTGGCGATCTGCAAATCGCCCGCTTGGTCGCCGATTTGCCGCTTGAGCGCGACTATTTCTTCGAGAGTTTTTGCGGCGGCGCGATTCGATTCGAGTTGAGCCAACACGCGTTCCTGGAGCTGCCGCATTTCGGCGAACGAACTATCGGCTTGGCGCGTCGTGGACCGGGCCTCGATCAAGCGGCTATGCAGCGTCTGGCTTTCGGCGATGGCGGCCGCGGCCGCTTCATGGCGGGAAGATTCCGCGATCAACTCGCCGCGCAATGTTCGCAGTGTGGCGAGCGTTTCGCGGGCTTCCGACAATTCACCGCCTTGTTTGCGCAGTTCGGCGAGCAGACTCGTGGCCTCGGAAACTCGTCCACGCGAATTGGCCAAATCGCTCATTCGGCGTTCGACTTGCACGAGCTCGCGGCGCATCTGATCGATCGAACCGGTGAGTGGGCGGACCGCTGTGAAGTAAAGGCCACCGAAACCGAGGCCCGCGCCAACCGCGAGCGCGACCAGAGAAGACTTGATTTTTTCCGTGAGGAATTCCGCGCGGAGATGCATGATTAATACCCTTGGGGCAGGCACGCAGCGTCGGTTGCATCCCTCGACGCTGCGCGATGATGTAGAGTCGGCTACTCCATCGGCCGACTGGTCATTTTCCTGATCGATTTCATCCAGGTCGCCGCCTTCAGAGCGGTTTCCATCGTGAATACACGGCCATGAAAAAATGGCCGGAATCGAACAGTCGGGAACACGCTTGGCGGCGTCGTTCCCACGCTTGTATCTATCGCCCCGCCACGCGGCAAAGTTTGCCGGATTCCCCCGTCTTCGCGCCATTTTGGCGACGGGCGGACAGAGTGTTTGGAGGGTGACGAATACGCAGGCGCGCACCCGAGTGCGCGCTTTAGAGTTGCGAGTCGCGAGCTCATTTAGCTGCGACTCGGAAATTGCATGGCCGCGCGATTATCCATAGAGCATACGGGCCACGGGGAAAAACACCGCTACTTCAACAAGCGATCGATTAGATAGTCGGCAGCGCTCTTGTATTGCGGATGCGGTTGGCCGGGGTGGACGAGTACGACATCG